>DAOUBZ010000575.1:0-5071 GCA_034432515.1 Chloroflexaceae bacterium
CCCCGGCGATCAGCCGGCCCTGCGGCTGATCGCCGAGGCCGCGACCGGGCTCGGTCCGCGGATCGAGGCCACCCTGTACCTGCACGACGCCCTGATCTCGACCCACGCGGCACTGCAACTGACGCTCGAACTGCCCGGCCGGGGCTGGCCCTGGCACCAGCAACAACGCCAGCGGCTCCGCCAGGCGACCCGCAGCATCGCCACCCGCCTGGTTGAACAGCTACGCGCGCTCGAGTTGCCGCTTGCCGCCCCGGCCCGCCCGGTTACGGTGGCCGTCGCGGCAGGCAGCGCTCCGCTGGAGGACCGGCCGGCGAAGCCGGTCGGCGCCACCCCCGAGCAGGCCGCGCTGGTGGCCAGCCTGCGCACACGCTACCCGCTCACCGTCCAGCACTTTCTCGCCATGGGCGCCCTCGACCACCTGGAGCGGGTCGCGCGGCTGGAGCGCGGCTGGGAGCGGATCATGCGCGGCGAGTACGACCCGGCGGTGCATCAACTGGCGCCGGGCATCGGGGCGGCCCGCGGCTATGACTTCGACCTGATCTACGCGGGCGGCGGCCTGGGGCTACTGCACGCCACCGTGATGGCCGTATGCTACGGGCGTCGGGTGATGGTCTTCGACCGCGGCGAGGTGGGCTGTGCGCACCGCGAGTGGAACATCAGCCGTAGCGAGTTGCAGGCGCTCGTCGATACGGGTGTTGTCTCCTGGGAGGAACTCGCGCCGGTGATCATGCGCGAGTACCACGGCGGCACGCTGCGCTTCCACAACCGTCACAGCCGTGATGCGACCCCGGCCAGCTTCTGGCTGCCCGAGGTGCTCAATCTGGCCCTGGATGCCGGGGCGCTGCTGCGCCTGATGCGGCGCAAGCTTGAAGCGGCCGGCGGCGTGATCCTCAATGGCCGTCGCTTCCGCAGCGTGCGCGCCAGCGAGCAGGGGCCGCTGGCCATCGAGGTCGAGCTCGAGCGGGCCAGCAGCAGCGTGCCGGAGTGCTACAGCGCCCGCCTGCTGCTGGACGGCATGGGTAGCACCTCGCCCCTGGCTCTGCTGCGCCACAAGGGGCGGCCGTTCGCGGGCGTTTGCCCGACGGTCGGCACGGTGGCCGCGGGCTTCGTTGAAGGCCCGGGCCTGCGTGAAGTCGATCCGAGCCGGGGCGACATTCTGGTGAGTGTAGCCGATGCCCAGCGCGGCGAACAGCTGATCTGGGAGGGCTTCCCCGGTCGCGAGCGCGAGATGACCGTCTACGTGTTCTACTACGCAACCGTCGATCCCGACGGTCACCAACTGCCCACGCGCGGCCTGCGCCCCGACGCCCCACGCTATTCGCTGCTCGACCTCTACGAACAGTACTTCCTGCTGCTCCCCAGCTACAAGCAGCCAGGACCCCACTTCCAGCACCTCCGGCCGGTCTATGGCTACATCCCCGCACGCCACAGCCTGCGCCGCCAGGAGGTGCCGCTGCTGCGCGGCGTGCTGCCCGTTGGCGACTCGGCAGCCCAGCAGAGCCCGCTCACCTTCTGCGGCTTCGGCGCCCACGTGCGCAATCTGCGGCGCACCACCTGGCTGCTCGAGCATGCCCTCCAGCGCGACCTGCTGGAGCCGGAGCACCTGGCGCAGATCACCACGTTCCAGGCCAATGTCGCGCTGCACTGGGTTTTCAGCCGCTTTATGCACCCCTGGGATCAGGCCGACGACATCAACTGGCTGCAGAACCTGTTTGTCGAGGTGCTGCACGAACTGGGCCGCGAGCGAGCTACGCGCCTGTTCCGCGACCAGATGCGCTGGAGCGACTTCGTTCTGATGTTACTCGGGATCTACCGGCGCTGGCCCCGGGTCTGGCCAGTGGCCTGGGAGGTGCTGGGCCCGGTCGACCTGGCGCGCTGGGTACGAGACTATGCCCGCTTCTCGCTAGAGTCACTGCGGGCCGGCACAGCACGGGCCGGTGGCCCGGCGCTGGAACGGGCCGTCGAGGCGCTGGCCGACCGGCTTTCACCGGCCGCCGGGCTGACCGTGCGGGCGACCTACGCCGAGTGGCGTGCGATGGGCTGGGTGTAGGATCAGGTGCGAGCGGGTCAGCCCGTGAGTACCCAGGCCCGCCACTCGGCCTCAAGCTCATCGAAACGCCTGCCGTAGACACCGAGGTAGTCAGCGGAGGCGGGGGCGTTCTGTCCGGTGAGATAGAGCCGGTCGAACGCTTCACGGCCATTGCGCTCGATCAGGAACTCGACGAAGCTGGCCCACTGGTAGTAGAGCTTGTTCATATCGCTGATCGGCCGGCCCACGTAACTCTCACCGAGCGGCAGCGCGGCGCCGCTCTCCAGCCAGGGGCGCACGAACGCGCGGAAGTGCGGCGCATCGCCGAGCCAGTACGCGCCGGCACCCCAGGTGGCCACGCCCTCCGCCAGCAGCAGATCGGCGCTGAGGTGCCGGTCGCCATAGCGGTCGTGGCAGAGCTGGTGCACGAACTCGTGGGCCAGGATGCTCACGGCGCGGGCCATCGGCAATTCAGGGCAAGTGAAGACCTGCACGGTGCGCACGTCGGTGTAGGCGATGCCGTGGAGGCCACAGGCCGGCTCCAGGCCGACATACACACCGATACGATCGGCCGGCGCCGTACCAAAACGCTGCACAACGTCCTGGAGCGCGCGGTCGAGCGCGGCGGCGAGTTGTTGCTGCTCGGCGGGGCTCAGCAGGCCCTCGGCGGTCACGATATCGAGGGTCGCGGTCTGCAGGAGGGCGCCGGCCAGCGGCGCCGGGGTGGGGATGGCATCGCCGGGAGCCACGGGCCGTTCCGGTGCGAGGGGCAGCTGCAGCGCCGTGGCCGGCGCGATGATCGTGCGCGGCGGCGGAGTACGCCCGAGCACGAGGAGCACCAGCAGCGAAAAGAACAGGATCGGGCCGAGGGCAGCCCACGCGATCTGTGGCGGACGCAGCATGTGCGGCTATACCATTTCAGATTGCAGTCTGGCCTCATTCCACGATGAGCTCGTAGCTGGCACGCTCGGAGGTGTAGGGCGTGGTCGCCAGCACCACGAGCACGCCACGCTCCTCCGGGCCGAGGCTTGCCCGGGCCGTGCCGGCCTCGTCAACCGCCAGCGGCGCCACCGTGACCCCATCAGCGGAGAAACGGACCAGGCGGAGCTCCCACTGCTGGGGCAATACCCCGCCGGTGCGCACGAAACCCGCCGCCTGCCAGTCACCCGCTCCCGCTTCGACATCATCGCTGAAATCCAGTTCGGGGATGCGCAGATCATCGAGCAGCAGCCCGGGCGCATTGTAGCCCTGGTCGTTGATCTGCCAGAAACGCAGGAGGATGCGCTGGCCCACGTAGGCGCTGAGATCGATCGTCTCCTCGACCCAGACCCCGCGCACGCCGTCCTCGACCCGGGCAGCCGGGGCGCCACTGACGCCGGTGAGCCCGTGGCCATAGTTCATGCCCTGGGGATCGCTGGCGGTCGTCAACGTGCCGGGCAGCGTCTCCCAGGTCAGTCCATCATCGGTTGAGACGGTGACAAAGGCGTAGTCGTAGTCGTTCTCAATCTCGTACCAGGCGGCGAACTGCAGCGTGGCGCGACTGAGGTTGCGCAGGTCAAAGGCGTGGGTCAGGGTCGCATAGCTATCATCGCTGCGGCCACTCCACCAACTGGCGTTGCCGCGCACTGGTTCGGCAGCAATGCCTACGCTGGTTGCCCCCTGGAAGACCAGCGCACTAGCCCCGGGGGGCAGCACGTAGTAGTCGGCGCCGAACTGCGCCACCGAGTCAGCCTGGAGCCCCGACCGGGCCTCACGGGGTTGGACGCGGGCAGGGAGCAGCGGCGGCAACTCGTGGCCGGTTGCATAGCCATAGCGGCCATCGCCCACGGTCGGGTCATCGATCAGGTTCGCCACCGCCCAGTCGGCGACAAGCTCGCCGAAGCTGGTGATGCTAGGACGAGTACGGTCGGCGAGCTCGACGAAGGCCTGGAGGTTATTGCCCGCGTCGGCGCGGATGAGCGGCAGGAGCTGATCCTTGCCGGCGTACTGGGCATAGATGTAGCGCAGAAAGAGGTGCGCAGCGCCATAGTGGCCGCCCGTCTGACCAATCCCGGCTGACCAGGTGGTCAGTTGCAGGTCCGGGTCGAAGAGATAGAGCGGGATCATCCCGTGGTTGAAGTAGCCGTTGAGATCCTCGGCGAGCTGCGAGGCGCCCTCATTGAACCAGGTCGGGCTACCCGGCTGCTCGTTCTGGTGGATCATGTGCTGGAACTCGTGGGCCAGCACGTCGAGGTAGCGCTCGTCGGCAAACGACATGAGCCCGATGTTCATAAAGAACATCTCACGCTCATTGCTAAAGCGGTTGACCTGGCGCGGCACCAGGTCCTGGGCGGAGAAGTAGCCAAGAAGTTGGCCGCTCGGGTCACTGGCGTTGAGGATAGTGATACGCGGGTCGCCATCGACACCAGGCTGGATCTCGGAGCCAAAGATCTCGCGGGTGCGCGGGTAGATCTCCTGCTCGAAGGTCCGGGCGGCGGCCTCCAGGTCGGGCTGGCGGTAGGGCAAGCCCTGCTCGACATACATCAGCACCACCGGGCCGGCGTAGCGCAACTCGGCGAGGATCTCGAACTGCCGATTGGCAGCGACATCGCTAACGTAGAAGGAGCGCACCTCGCCGACCTGCACGTCGAGCGGCTCGCTGCGGACCATGGTGGGGCAGGCCTGGGGCTCAGC
Organism: Chloroflexaceae bacterium; assembly: GCA_034432515.1. Taxonomy (GTDB): domain Bacteria; phylum Chloroflexota; class Chloroflexia; order Chloroflexales; family Chloroflexaceae; genus JACAEO01. The sequence continues at coordinate 4,703 of DAOUBZ010000575.1, forward strand.
GCGGCAGGCGCCGAGGGCGCGGGCGAGGACCACCGGATCGCGCGGGAGGCGGGTCGCGGCGGCGAGGGCGGCGAGCGGATCGGTGGGCGCGGCGACCACGCCGGTGGCCGGCGCGCTGGGCGCCGGTGAAGGGCGTTCGGCGCCGCCGATGGGGATCGGGCTGGGTTGCGCAGCGGGCGTCGGGAGGACAGTGGTCGGCAAGGGGACCGCGCTCGGCGCCGGCGTTGCCCGGGGAACCGCGGTGGGCTCAGGTGCGCCGATCGACGTGCAGGCAGCGAGCAGCAGCACCAGCAACCCGGCGGCGAGGGTACGGATCGTCATAGCAGTATTGTACCGCCGGGGAACGGTGGGGCGCAACACGGGATGGGC
>DAOUBZ010000576.1:0-26228 GCA_034432515.1 Chloroflexaceae bacterium
CAGCGGCTCGCTGGGCGCCTGAGGAAGGCGAGAAGTACTTACCATAATCCACAGTATACCACCTTCGCCCCCAAGTCACAAAGTAGAGATATGCTCGCCATCAGTATGGCCGTATGCCGGGCGGTGATGCAAGTGTGCGCGTAGCGCGCTCATCGGGCTCATCCGCTATCCGGTCATGCCGGCGTCACGCGCCTTGACGATCGCCTGGGCCCGGTCGGCTACCTGGAGCTTGGCGAAGATCGAGCTGATGTAATTGCGCACGCTCTTCGGGCTGAGCGCGAGGCGGTCGGCGATTACCTGATTGTTTTCGCCCTGTGCGATCAGTTGGAGTACGCGGCGTTCGCGTGCGCTTAACTCCGGAAAGAGCGCCTGCGACACAGCCGGGCGTTGCTCGAAGAAGCGCATCATCCGGCCCGCAATCGTCGCGCTGAAGATCGCCTCGCCCTGGCCCACGGCCAGCAGCGTAAGGTTGGCGAGCTGGTCATGGACCTCGACATCCTCAAGGAGGCCAGCAAGGCAAACCCTGCTCAGCGGGTACGTGTTCACTCTTGGGGTAAAGGGATCTTAGTACTACAACGAAGGTTGGCCTTCTGTCGCATCAGTACGCCGTACACCTGTCACCCTGAGCGGAGGCGTAGCCGAAGCGAAGGGTCTCGGTGTGGCATCACAGTCGGGATTCCTCGCGGAGTGTACCCTGAGCGAAGCGAAGGGCTCAGGGTACACTCCGCCGAAGGGCTCAGGGTACACTCCGCGAAGGGCTCGGAATGACAACCCCCGTTGTAGTAGGCATCGTTGGCGTGGGTCTCCTTCAGCCCGTGCAGATCGCGCAGCAGATGCACCCAGCAGCGCTGCTGCTTGCCGGCATAGCCGTTGTAGCCGCAGTAGAAGTCGTTGACCAGGTGGCCCGTGACCTGCCCACCCAGGATGCGCCGGACGACGTGCTGGCCGCGGCTGGCATCATCTTCGTAGTAGCGCACGGCGTCCTCACCGGGGGTGCTGAACGCCCAGAGGTAACCGTTCTAGCCGTTCTCTCGCCACCCGGTTTCGTCGCCGTCCAGGATGGGACTGGCACGGGCCTGCTGTTTGAGCGCATCGACCTCGCCCTGGAGCGTGCGCCGCACCTGATGCAGTAGTTCGACGATTTCGCCCGTGCTGATGCGCACCTGGTGCAGCGTGCGCAGGTTGGCTTGAGTCCGCCGTACTGGCACGCGCAGCACCAGCGCCAGGAAGGCAATCAGGCTGGCAATGCGCACACCGATGCGACCCTGCCCGAAGACCTGCCCCTTGTCGTGCGGGTCGAAGAAAGGGTCTCTGTCGCCCATTTTGACGTAGTGACACAAGAGTGATGTCCAACGACGCGGTAAACTAGAACCTGGTGACAACAGTTACAAGGTGCATCCGAAGGCGATCCAGGAAATTCTGGGCCACGCAAATATTACGACGACCCTCAACGTCTACGGCCACCTGCTGCCCAACGTCCTCCGTGACGCGACGGATCAGATGGCAGGGCTCGTCGGCGAGGACGGCGAGACGCACGAGCCACCCGAGCAGGGAGTTGACGATCAGGACGACGAGGATGTGTTGGCAGAGGAAGCCGAATAACAGGTGTAACCCCTTATGTCATATCCGGAAAGATGGCTACAGACGCGGGCACACAGGGACGGACTCTCGAACTTTGGCTACAAACTTGGCTACATGGACGCAAAATCCCGCCGGGGGTTCCGGCGGGATTTCGCTTCCTGATGCCCTAAACTATGGAGCGGGCGACGCGATTCGAACGCGCGACCATCTGCTTGGAAGGCCCGAATAGCGTGTTGTCAGCGCCTATCTCTGTCAAGACCAGTCCTGCATCGTTCCGCTTTACAACGCTGCGCAACCCTCACAAATCAGGACACACCGCGACTGACGCTGACTGACGCTGACAGGCCAAATGGTACTCAGAATGGTACTCACCGGGCGAGCTCGTGCCACTTCGATCCTCTCTCATTGTTCTTGATCCCTAGAGCATGGTGCGCTCCTCAGCCGACCAGTGACACTCGCTGTCGCACGCCTGTACTACCCTCGCACCGAAGTGAGCTGAGCGTAGGCAGGAGGAGGCGATTCTGCAGCGCTCAGCTCCTCTGTGAAGGCGCTGGAGTAGGCACTTCCAGTGTTGTGGGCGTGGTCGTCTGTGGCACGATGGGTTCGGCCGTTTGCGGCGGCAATGACGGCCTGAGTTTCCCTGATGCCCTTGACCTCGATGCCTGAGGCTATTCGGCGCCGGTCAACCGCATGGTCGCTGCCTCGACGACGCGCCAGTAGCGCCCAAAGCGTTTGAGATCGAGCGCGCCGGGAGCCGTCACGAACGGTGGAACGGGGAGCACCTCAACGGGAAGCTGTTGGGTGAGCTGATCACACATTGCCCGAAAGCGTGGGCTCGGGCTTGCCGTGGTGACGATGTGGTCGGCTTCGTGCTCTATGGCGAACGCGAGCAGCTCCTCAACCACATCGCCGCGGCGGATCGCTACCGGCAGCTCCAGGAGGCACTCGTAGATGAAGACGATGCGCTTGAGGCTGAGGCCCCACGCGCTCACCAGGGCGTCATCCCAGACGAACAGCGCCGGTGCGCCGGGGTGGGCGCGCAAGGCGGGGCCGCTCGGGCTCAGGCAGTCGCCATGGATCCACACGACCGGGCGCGTCGAGGCACTCATCGGCGTCGTCCTCACCCCTGCGAAGGCGGGCTCATGCGTGGGAAAAGCCGGAAGGTGAGGGCCTCGTAGCTGGAGTCGAACGGACACTGGGTGCGCAGCGGGCAGTCATGACAATACGCGCCCGCACTGTAGCGCTCCAGATTCTCACGATTGAACATGTAGGGCTTGTGGCTGAACGTCCCGGCCACCCATTGCCACGAGAGGTTGTTGCTGGCCGGGTCGCCGTCCAGCAGATGCTGGAGGAACCAGCGCGCCCCGGTCTGCCAGGCCACCTTGCGCCAGTGGACGAGGTACGCCGCCAGCCACATACGTGCGTGGTTGTGCAGGTAGCCCGTTGCAACCAGTTCGCGGCTGAAAGCATCCATGCAGGCGAGGCCGGTGCGGCCCGCAGCCACATCGTCCGGTAGCTCGGCGGCGTAAGCCTCCGACCGCTCGCCCGTCGTGGCGGGCTCGCGGTCGTGCCAGATACCGTCGCCGACCGCAGCGTACACGCGCTGAAAGTAGTCGCGCCAACCCAGCTCGTTGATCAACTTCGCGGCCTGCTGGGGGGCAGGCACGGCGCGCAGAGCGGTGTCACGCACCTCGGCGAGACTGAGCACACCGTGGCGAAGGTAGGCGGAGAGCCGCGTCACCGCGCCGTCGAGGAAGTTGCGCGAGGCGGCGTACGTTTCGGGCGCAACGCGCGCCAGGGCGACCTCGGCGGCAGTGCGCCCACCGCGAGTCTCCGGCACCGCGTCACTCACGGCGGCGGCCTCGGGAAACTCAGCCGCCAGGTAGGCAATCAGCTCGGCGCGGCTGGCAAAGTCACGGCGCAGCGCTGGGGCCATCGCTCAGCTCCTCCTGGGTGGCGGCGTGCCGCCGCTGGCCTTGTAGCGCCGGCACGCATCACTACAGTACTTGACCTGCTCCCAGCTTTTCGCTAAACTCTTGCGCCAGGTGAAGGGGCGGCCGCAGGTCGCGCAGGTCTTCTCAGGGAGATGCTGCTTCTTCACGCCCCGCATAGCTGCTCCAGTACCAGCAACGCCTCGCGGCGAGCGGCGCAAACCTCCGGTCAGGCGGACCACGCCTTTGAGCAGCGCCGCACCGTCGCCTGCTCCTTCACCGCCGTCACGACCCGGTCGACGAAGCTCTGGGGGTCTTCCTCGTGGGCCATGTGGCCGACGCCGGGCATGTTGACGAAACGGGCATGCGGCAGAAGCGCCTGCAGGCGCACGCTGTCGGTGACGGGGATGGTCTGGTCCTCTGCGCCCCAGAGCAGCAGCGTCGGCGCCGTGATCCGGCGCAGCTCCTCCGGCGTGAGCCGGTTCGCCCACGAGTCGCGGGCCATCGCGACCAGCGCCAGGTCCCAGTCGGCCGTGCGCAGCACGCGCAGGACTTGGGGGTTGCTCGTCTCAAACTGACTAACATCACTGCGCTCGATGATGCGCCGCACCGCCAGCCGCGCGGCCTGCCGCAGTGCCGGTACCTGCACCAGCGTCCGCAGCTGCCGGGGCGTCGTGACGAGACCGCTCAGGATCGCCGGCGCCTCGAGCACGAGCTGGGCCACCCGCCGGGGATGCCGCAGCGCCAGGTGGGCGGCGACGTTTCCGCCCATGCTGTGGCCCACGATCGTCGCCGTGTCCAGGCCCAGCTGCGCCATCCAGGTGTCCACCAGGTCGGCCTGATCGCGATGACCGTAGGGCGCCTCCCACGCCTTGCTGGAGAGGCCGAAGCCCCCCAGGTCGAGGGCGTAGGTCGCGTAGCCGGCGCGTGCCAGCAGGGGGCCGACCGCGCTCCAGGAGGTGTTCGCGGTGCCAAAGCCGTGAATGAGCACGATGCGCGGCCCGCGCGCTGGCCAGTGGCGGAAGTAGATCTGGCGGCCGGCCACCGCAACGAACTGCCCACCGACATCGGCCAGCGACGCCTCGGCGACGACGTCACGCGCGGCGTGCCGCACCCGTGGGCGCCCTCGTGGGTCGCTGAGCGGATGCGTCGGGCGCTCGGCCCGCGCAAAGCGCTGCATCAGTCGCTGAACCTCTCGGGTGGGGCTCCAGGGTAGTCTCTGAGGTTTATCGTTCATCGCGTACTTGGATGCCTTCTGGGTATCTGGGCTGAAGTCGCCGACTCTTGCGTCCAATCAGGCCATAGTCAAAGAGCACGCATGCGTAGGGTCATCACAAAAGGAACAGCTGTTGGCTATCTCCCAAGAGTGGGTGCCACCGTGCGCACAAGAGATACGTGCTTCGGCGCCCCGTGGATGTACTGCTCGCCGTGCGACGAGCGTATGGCCACACCGCCTGACCGCAAGCGTGCCCGTAAATCTGGTATGCTTCAAGGGGGCGGGGCGACGGTGGCCGCGCCGCAGCGGGGAGATGGGGGAAGGAGCGGGATGAGCGTATGCGCGAGCTGATCAACCTGCGAGAGGCGGCCATCGGACTGGCCCTGGGCCGGCAGGCCCGCGACGTGCTCAACCTGCCGCCGGACGGCGAACCGCTGGCGGGCCAGCCCGCGCTCGACGGCCCGGCCCTGGCTGCTGCGCTGAAGGCGGCGGTCAACGGCTTCAAGGCTACGGCGATGGACGATGCCGGCCTGACGGTGGACTACCGCCGGCTGCGGGACACCCCTGCCTACGCCGACTACTGGGCCACCCTCACCCCACAGCTCCAGGCCTACGACCCGGCGAGCCTGGCGACCCGCGGCGAGCGGCTGGCCTTCTGGATCAATCTCTACAACGCCCTCGTGATCGACGCCGTGATCACCTACGAGGTGCGCGCGAGCGTGGCCAGCCAGTGGGCAGGGCTGGCCTTCTTCCGCACTGCGGCCTACGCCGTCGGCGGCCGGCGCTGCTCGCTGGAGGACATCGAGCACGGCATCCTGCGCGCCAATCGCGGCAATCCCTTTCTGCCCGGCCCGCAGTTCGCCCCGAGCGACCCGCGCCTGGCCTGGGTCGTTGACCCGCCCGACCCGCGCATCCACTTCGCCCTGAACTGCGCCAGCCGCTCCTGCCCACCGATCGGCGTCTACAGCGCCGAGCGGATCGACGATCAGCTCGAGCTGGCCACGCGCAGCTTTGTGGACGCCGATGTGGCGATCGACCTGGAGCGGGGCGAGATCCAGCTCTCGCGCATCTTCAGCTGGTACGGCGACGACTTCGGCGGCCCGGCGGGGGTTGTCGCGCTGCTGCGCCGCACCCTGCCCGCTGACGAGCGGCGCGCCTGGCTCACCGAGGCCCGGCGCGGCCGGCTGGTCTACCGCGACTATGACTGGCGCTTGAACAGTGCGGCGGTGTAGCCCCAATCCTACGTCGCTCTTCCGCATTGGACGACGGCCGACAACGGGCAGGGAGCCGCAACGTGATCGTCCGTCGTCCTTGGCTACGGAGGATAGATGACTGATTCATCAGAGACGGATCGCGGCCGTCAGCAGCGCCACCGGGCGACCGGCCAGCTCTTCTCGCAGGTGCCGGCCCTGGCCCAGGCCTGGGCGCAGGGCTATCGGGCGCTGCGCTTCGATGATGTCCCCTTCACCCCGTTGCGCACGCCGCTGCCCGCGTGCCGCGTGGCCCTCGTCACGACCGGCGGCATCCACCGGCACGACCAGCCGCCATTCAATATGGGCGACTCACGGGGCGACGCCAGCTACCGCCGCATCCCCGCCGACACGCCGGACGCCGCGCTCACGGTGACGCACGACTACTACAACCACGACGATGTGCGGCGTGACTTCAACATCATCTTCCCGCGAACGTTGCTGCGGGGCCTCGCCCGGCGGGGCCACATCGGCGGCCTGGCCGACTGCTACAGCTTCATGGGCCACATCGAGCCGCCTCATCGTGAGACCCTGATCACGCAGACGGCGCCGGAGGTGGCCGCGCAGTTGCGGCAGGAGCAGGTCGACGCGGTGCTGCTCACCCCGGCCTGAGGACTCTGCAATCAGTCCGTCGGACTGATCGCGCGAGTGATCGAGGCCGAGGGTATCAGCACGATCTGCCTGTCCAGCCTGAAGCCGATCGCTGAGCAGGTGCGCCCACCACGCACGCTCCATCTCGCCTGGCCGTTCGGCCACCCCCTTGGCGAGCCGGGGAACACCGCGCAGCAACTGACCGTGCTGCACGCGGCGCTGTACAGCCTCTACGTCGCCGAGCCCAGCGAGATCCTCGAGCCTGGCTGGCGCTGGCGCCGCGAGACCTACACGATTCCTGAGGGTTGGGACCTCCCCGATCCCACGCCAGCGGCAGAGGCAGAACGATGAGTCCCCTGCGGGAGGCTGATGGCGCTCAGCAGTGTGACACTGGCACGGGCGCTGGGTGTGACCCGAGTCGCCATGGCAGTACGCTAGCCCCGCTCCGCGGCCTGTGGCAGATGAGCCGACCGCTCATTCTGCCCAGTGGGGTGCTGGCCTATGCCGTCGGCGTCGCCATCGCCAGGTACGAGGGACGTCCACTGGACTGGGAGCGCCAGGTGCTCGCGCTCACCCTCACGCTGCTGGCCAACCTGGCCGCCCACTACGCTGACGAGTACGCCGATGCGGACACCGACGCGCTCGCGGTGCACACCGGGATCTCCGGCGGGAGCGGCGCGATTGCCGCCGGGCTGGCGACCCGCAGGCTGGCGCTCCTGGCGGCACTCGCCGTTAGCAGCCTGACCGTTGTCGCCGGGCTTGCGGCGGTAGGTAGTGGTCTGCTCCCTGCGGCTGCCGGGGTCATCCTGCTGATCGGCCTCAGCGGTGGCTGGGCCTACTCGCTGCCGCCGCTGGCCCTGGAGCGGCGCGGATGGGGCGAGCTCACGAATGCGTTGCTCGGTGGCCTGTTGATGCCGCTGATGGCCTACGCCGCTGCCCACGGCGCTCCACCCCTCCAGGTCTATCTCCAGCTCGCACCGATGGTGGCCGCCGCAATGACCTGCATTCTTGGGGTTCACTGGGCGGATCGCAACGCGGATGCCCTGGTCGGCAAACGGACCCTCGCAGTGATCCTTGGCCACAGGCTGCGCTGGCTCTGGTGGGCCTGCATCGCCCTGGCCTATCTCCTCCCGTTGCTGCTCACCCCCCGCTTCATCCCCCCCACCGTCGCGATCGCGGGGCTGCTGACCTTGCCGCTTGGCTGCTACGTTGGGTTCCGCGCGACCCGCACCGACTCGGCCGTGCCGGGCGCGGTGCTCATGGTCGCGCTGATGCTGGCCCATACCGTCGCCTATTGGCTGACTGCGCGCTGACCGCGCCCGGCGCTGGCGTGCCCAGAGGCCCCTGCCCACCAGCGTCCTCCTCGCGGCATCAGGGCTGCGCCTCGACAGCCGCCTCAGTTGCCACCGGCGGTTCGACATCGCGCAGCGGCGAGAACCAGCCATACACCACGCTGGCTGCGACGCCGATGCCGACCAGCAGCAGCGCCGCGCGCACATCGAGGGCCTCGGCCAGTGCGCCGCCCACCGCCGCGCCGAAGGGCTGCCCGCCCCAGGCCACCATGCGCGCGGTGGTGTTCACCCGCGCCTGCAGGTGGTCCGGCGTGACCTGCTGACGCAGCGCGATGCCGTTGATGATCACCAGGGTGTTGCAGAGCTGCCAGAACCCGATCAGGACCACCCCGCTCCAGAAGCTCGGCGCGAGGGCAACTGCCACGAGCACCGCCAGGTGCACGGCTAGCCCGGCGAGCGTGATCCGGCCTACGGGGAAGCGTCGCGCCAGTAGGGGCAGCAGCAGACTCGCCGCGAGCCCACCCGCCGCCGTGGCCGTGTAGAGCAGCCCGATGCGCCCGTCGGTCTCGGATAGCCCCAGGGCCTGGACCGCGTAGACCACCAGCAGGCCCACGACCGCCCCCGCGCTGAAGCTGTTGCCGAAGCCCACCAGGGTCATGGTGCGCACCAGGCGCTGGCGCCAGAGGAAGGTCAGCCCTTCGCGGATGTCGCTCAGCGTTCGGCGGAGGATCGGCTCCGGGGCGGCGGGATCCGTACGAGCATGGTTGAAGGGCCGGGCGATCAGGGCGAGCAGCAGGGCCGAGAGCAGAAAGGTCGTCGCGTTGAGGGCGATCACATTCGCGGCGCCGACCGCGGCGGCCAACCCGCCGCCAATTGCCGGGGCCACGATCCCGATCATCGTCGTCGCGGCCAGGATGGCGCTGTTCGCCGCGACCACCTGCTCGCGCCCTACCAGCGCGGGCAGTGCCCCGAAGTTGGCTGCATCGAACCAGACGAAGGCGGTCATCACCAGCACGGCCACCACATAGATCTGGGTGATGGTCAACGCGCCCAGGGCCGCTGCGATGGGGATTGAAGCTACCAGGAGCGCCTGGATCAGGTTGCAGCCGACCATCAGCCGGCGGCGGTCCACACGGTCGGCCAGAGCGCCCGCGATGAGCCCGAACGCGAAGTAGGGCAGCACCTCCAGGGTGGCCAGCAGCGCGGTCTGCAGCGCCGAACCGGTGAGTTGGAAGACCAGGATGGGCAGCACCACGGCGGTGATCGTCGAGCCGCCGATCGATATGACGCGCGCTGCCCAGAAGAGCACGAAGGCGCGGTCGTTCCAGAGACCAGATGCCGTGTGCGCCATAGGCGATGGTCTTTTCCGCGTCGAATCTGCCATATCGGGCTGCTACGGCATCCACACCACCTGTACCACCTCATCGAGCACGATCGTCTCCGCGCCTGTAGCCGGATCGACGACGACGGCCTGGCTCTGGTATGGGCCAACGGCACTGCTGCGCACAAAGGCCACCAGCCGCCCGTCGGGTGACCAGGTAGGCTGCGTGTCGTGGTGCGGCCCCTCGGCGCTCAAGGGTGACGGTGGGCCGCCGTCTGACGAGACGAGCCAGATGCGACCCTCAGGCCCAGCGCTGCCACGGCGCGCAAAGGCCACGGCCCCGCCGTTCGGGGCGACCGATGGGCGCAACTCGGCCGCCGCGCCATCGGTCAGGTCGCGTGCTACCGGCTCGGCCCCGAGGGTCACCAGGCGTAGCCGCAGCGCTGGCCCCGCTGGCCTGCTCTCGGCGCTGCTGAAGATCAGAGCGCTCCCATCAGGCAGCCAGGCCGGTCGCTCACCAGTGGTTGCGGGTAGCTCGCGCACCGCGTCGGTGAAGAAGCTGTAGACCTTCAGAGCCTGGCTGATACCGTCCATGAAGGCGACCTGATTGCCGTCGGGTGACCAGACCGGGGCATACGAGCTGTCGGAGCCGTCGCCGCCGACGAGGGGGCCAAGCAAGGTGCCGTCGGGCTGGGCCAACCAGACGCGCGGCACGCCGAGGCGCCCGTCGCTGACGGCGCGCCGCTCGAAGGCGATGAAGTCGCCTGCCGGAGCCCAGGCGGGCGCCGAGACGCTGGCCGTCTCGTCGTCCACGAGGGCGCGGGTCGCGCCGCTCGCGAGGTCGATCAGCATCAGGGCGCTACGGCTGAGCCCCCGCAGCTCGGTGTAGACGGCGCCCGTCCCATCGGGGGCGACGACGGCCTCACTGATGCCGTCGGCGACCGCGAGCAGCTTGCGGGCGCCATGGCCGTCGGGACCAACCAACCAGAGCTCGCTGCCGCCCTCAGCCGTGGCGCGCAGGGCGAGCAGCTGGGCGCCGCGGGTGTGGAACTCCCAGGCCAGCTCGCCGGTCATCGGCCGACCCTCCGCGTCGCTCAGGCCGGGGCCGAAGCTCACGCGATAGCGGGTCTCCGTGCTGAGCGGCCGATCCGGCTGAAACGTCAGGGTCTGCCCCTCCCAGAAGAAGCTGCCGGGCGCCGACGGGGTCAGGCCGAAGCTCGCCTCGGCCGATTGCCGGTCGACCGGGCGCGAGAAGGTGGCCCGGAGCACCGCGCCGGCCGGCACCTCCTCGCCGACGGGCGCCTGGGCCACCAGCGTGAGCGGGGCACCGCGCGGACCGAAGGCCACCAGCAGGATGGTGAGGGCCAGGGTCGCGAGACTGACTGCGGCGATGCGCGCGGAGTAGCTCACGGGTAGAGGTAGGGGTTCTCTGGCTCGGGCACAGGCTCGACCGTCTCGGCGCGGAGTACCGGCTGCTCGACCCCGTCGAGGGTCGCCTGATCAATGCGTCCGCGCACGCGCACCCAGCTGTTCTCGATGAGGGTGCCCCCACCAGCCCACACCACCGGCAGGCCGACCCCGGCGCCATCGGCGGCGCAACAGGTGACCACATAGCGCACGGCGTAGAAGGCGTCAGCGCCGAGGGCCGCGTCGTGGAAGACGAAGCCGACCACATCGGCGGGCGAGCCGGCGAGCGCCTCGCCGCGCACGCTCAGGGCCGTGCCCCAGTCGAGCAGGTTCCAGGTGCTGGTGTCATCGGCCAGGCGGGCGGCGCGACCGCTGTCAGGGACGGTGTTCAGCTCGGTGCCCCGCCCGGCCAGCGTGTCGGCGCCTAGCGGCCGGGCTGGAATGAAGGCGCCCAGCAGCAGGGGCGTCGCCAGCAGCAGGTAGCCCCAGCCGGGGCGTCCCGTGCTCGCGGCAAAGAGAGAGCGCAGGCGCACGGCGGCCATCAGCAGCAGCAGGAGGCCGGCGACAGCCACCAGCAGGCTGTAGCGCGGGTGGATATAGTAGCTCAGCTGGCCGCGCAGCCAGCGGGCCAGGAGCAGCACCGCCATGCCGCCCATGAGCGCCACCTCGGCCAGGACAATGGTATTCAACGGTCGGCTCGCAGCGCGCGGCATAGTCGTCATGCGTGTCCTCGGCTAGGTGAAGAACTGGTTTACGACGATGCCGGCCAGCAGGGCGAGTTGGGCGCAGAGCAGGACGATAATCGCCACGGTGCGGCGGCTGAAGGTGGTGGTGAGCATCAGGGTGCTCTTGATGTCGATCATCGGCCCGAAGACCAGGAAGGCCAGCACGGCGCCTGGGGTGAAGGTGGCGGCAAACGAGAGGGCAATGAACGAGTCGACCGTCGAGCAGATCGAGAGCAGCACCGCCAGCAGCATTAGCACGAGCACCGAGACGACGACGCCCCCGCCGAGGGCCAGCAGGGGCTGCTGGGGCACCAGGGTCTGGAGGGCTGCCGCGAGGAGGGCGCCGGCGATCAAGTAGCGCAGCATCTCGAATAGCTCGTTGCTAGCGTGACCGAGCACCGCGCGGAGCGTGCCGAATGCGCCCGCGTTCGCCGGTGCGTCGTGATGATGGTCGTGATGGTCGCAGGCGACGTGCTCGTCCTCGCCAGCGACGCCAGGGGCGAGAACTAGATCGCGGCGGGGCGTGACGCCGACAACAACGGCGATCACCACGGCGATCAGGATGGTCAGGCCGGCGCGCCAGACCACCATCTGCCAACTGCCGAAGGCGACGTAGGTAGCGATCAGCACCACCGGATTGATCACGGGGGCGGCCAGGGCGAAGGCGATCCCAGTGGGCAGGGCCGCGCCCTTGGTCAGCAGGCGGCGCGTGGCCGGGATCGAGCCGCACTCGCAGACCGGGAAGGCCAGGCCGAGAAGCGAGCCACCGACCGCTGCCAGGAGCGGGTTGCGCGGCGAGAGGCGGCGCACCTCGGCGGGGCTGACGAAGAGGTGGATCGCTGAGGAGACGAGGACGCCGGCCATCAGGAAGGGTAGGGCCTCGATGAAGATGCCGAGGAAGACGGTCACGAAGCCCTGGAGCCGGCCGGTCCAGGGGGAGAGGGCCGCCGGCACCGCCAAGTCGCTGGCGAGCCAGAGCAGGGCCACCAGCAAGGCCGCGAGGGCGGGGGGCGCGACGCGACGCCAGATCGGCGGGCGCGCCAGGGTGTGCGCCGCCGCCGCGGGGCGCGTCTCCTCAACAGTGCTCACGCTGGTATCCTCCTGTGTGCAGGAGTATGATGCCCTGCGGTGCGGTGGTTGTCAAGGCGAGCTACGGCGCCACACCTCTCGATCAGGGCTCGCGCCGTACCAACTCGTACCAGGCCGAAGCCCACTGCTGCTCGGCGACGACCGTCGTGCCGCGTTCCAGATGCACGATCGCAAAGGTCGGCGCGAAAAGCGTCTCGATCACGCCATCCGGCATACTCGCCGGCGTCGGTGCGGCCCCTGCGTCATGCAGATGGGCGAAGAGCAGATAGCGTCCCCCAGGACGCACCAGGCGTGCAAGCTCAGCTGCGTAGGCCAGGCGCTCCGCCGCCTCCAGGCCATGCACGCAGCCGACGTCGATCGCCAGGTCGTACGGGGGCTGCAAGAAGCTCAGGTCGGTTACGGAGGCGACGTGGAGGCGTACCCGCGCCTCCTGGCCCGCGGCGCGCACGCGCTCACGGGCCAGATCGATGGCCTCCGGCACGAAGTCTACGCCATCGGCCTCCCAGCCGCACGCGGCAAGGTAGATGCTTGCGCGGGCCGAGCCGCAGCCGAGGTCGAGCACCCGGCCCGGTGCCAGCCGCTCCGCCGCGGCCTGAATCTCAGGCGGCGGCAGCTCGTGATCCCAGGGCAGATCACGCTGCCGATAGCGCTCCTGCAGGCGCTCGAAACGGGTCGGCTCATTGGTTGCCATACGGGGAGGCTCCTTATTGCCGGTCACCCCCGTCCACGCAGTGATCGTAGACCCAATCCGGCGGTTCAGTGCAATCTTCCATCGGTGATCTCGTCGTTGCAGCTTTGGGTCTTGCCAGGCTGGGTAAGTATAATCGATTGTATCTGGCTTCGTATGGAACGATCACATGCGCGCACGTGATGTCGGTGGATCGATGAGCGTGCTGCCACGCTGAGCGGCGGCGCTCACTCGCCGACGGGCACGCGGCGCTCACTCGCCGACGGGCACGTCGAACACCGCCGTCACGTCGGCGAGGCCAGCCCGGCGAACCAGCACGGTGATCTGCCAGTCCCCGACCATGCTCAGGGGGCTCCCGCTGAGCGTGACGCTCCCTTCGGCGTCAGCTGAGGCCTCCAGCACATTCTCGCCCATATTCATCTCCCGCATCGCGAAGGTGAGGCGCGCCAGCTGGATCACGACCGGCTGGTTTGCGGCGTCCAGCACCTGCACCTGGAAGCGGTTCGCACCAAGGCTGGCCGGGCTGACCGCCAGGCGCACCCGGAGATCGCCGGCGGGCAGGATCTGGTCGAAGGGGCGGCTCGGCACGGGCGTCCGGGTCGGCCCCGGCGTCACCGTCGGCACGATGATCGCCGTGGGTTGCAGCGTGGGCGCAGCGCGGGCCAGCAGCTCGGCGACGGTCGGCGGGGCCAGGCTGGTGAGCACACCCGCCGCCCCGAGCACAAGCACCGCCAACCCGGCCTCGGCCGGCAGGCTGCGGCGGAAACGCCTTACCCAGGGCGCCGCATCGGTGCGCCCGATGCGCGGCCGTACCAGCAGTAGGTGGAACGCCCCCAGGACGAGCATGGCGCCGAACAGCAGCAGCTTGACGCTGAGCGCCTGTCCGTAGGCACTCAGCCAGAGCGCCGCCAGGCTTGGCAGCTCCCGCAGCGTCAGCATGCTCCCGCTCACCACCAGCACTGGGACGCTCAGCAGTGCGAGACGCGAGAAGCGACCGAGCAGGGTGATGAGCAGCCGGGGCGGCACTGCGACGTGACGCGGCGGCAACACGCAGAGGACGAAGCACCAGAGCCCGCCGACCCAGACGCTGGTCGCGGCGAGGTGCATCAAGGCGATGATGACCGGGACGAACGGGTTTACTGCCGCCCCGGCGTGGCCTGCCAGCGCGTAGGTGAACAACAGCCCCGCGCCAAGTGCAAGTGCGCCCGGCGTCCAGTGCCCGACGGCTGCCTCGTCACGCGCAACGGTGATCAGAGCGAGCAGGGCCGCCGCAAGGCCTACGCGGGTGAGGAGGAGCATCCCCTGGCGGGTCTGGAAGCCGGTCCGCAAGGTCTGCACGTCGAGGTACCCGACCGACTCGCGCACAAAGAGCGCGAGCAGCAACGGCGAGCCGAGCAACACGAGCGCCAGCAGTCCCTGCTGCCAGCGCCGCCAGCGGCGGACGAAGATCCCCGGCACCGGATCTGCGCCGAAGCTAGGCAGCAGCGCCCAACGCCAGAAAACCCAGGCACCGACCGTTCCGGTCGCCCCGAAGAGCAACGCCCAGCGCACCGCGCTCTGGGCAAGGGGCACGCCAGAGGACGGCGACGTGAGCGCCGTGGTGGTGTCGAACACCGGGACGGGGGAGCTTATAGGAGTTGCCCCAGGCGTGGGTTCCACAGAGGCAGACGGCGACCCGAGCACCGTGAAGGCGAAGTTACCGCGCACCACGTGTCCATCGCTGCCCGCCGCCGTCCAGACGACGGTGTAGAGGCCGGGCGAAAGGCGCGGGAGCGCGAGGGTCAGCCGGGTCGGGTCGCCGGAGTCACGCCCGCCACCATCGACCACCAGGCGGCCCTGGCTGTCGTAGAGCGCTAAGGTGCTCAGCGCCTCGAGGGGCTCGTTGAAGGTGATGCTCGCCGCGACCGGCGCGCTCGCGAGCTGTGAGTCTGGCGGCGGCTCGATGCCGAGGATCTGGGGGTGCGCCCAGGCATGACCCACCCCGATGAACCCTGCCAGGCACACGAACGCCAGGCAGGCGAAGCAGCGCACGAATGATTGGGCGCGGCAGGTCGACATCGTGGGGCGGCTCGCCGGGTGACATACGGTCATCACCCGGCGAGCCGCGTTCCCTTCTAGGCGCGTTGGCGACGCAGGCTCAGCCCCAGCACCAGACAGGCGATGGCAAGTGCCAGCAGCCCGGCGGCGGGGAGGTCGGTGGCGGCGCCGGTCGCCGGTAGCCCCGGGGCCGCAGCCGCCGCGGCGCCGACTGTGAAGCTGAGCGTGCCCTCCTCGGAATGCCCATCGGTGCTGGCGTTGGTCCAGTTCACCGTGTAGACGCCGTCGCCCAGGCCCGGCTTGAGCGAGACCGTCAGGGTGACCCGCTTGGGGTCGTTGAGGTCGAGGGCGCTGTCACCCGCATCAACCTGGGCGCCGCTCGCATCGGTGACCGTCACGAGATTACCCTCGGACTTAAGCTCTTCGCTGAAGACCAGGGTGATCGTCGCGGGCGCCGCGGCTAAGCGCGCCCCATCGGCCGGATCTGATGAGACCAGATCAGCGTGTGCAAGGGCCGAGCCGGAGGTGCCCACGATGGCGAGTAGGCCAACCAGTAAGGCGATGAGGAGACGATAGCGGCGCATAGATGTTCCCTTTCGTAAGTCGATGCCTACAACTTTCCCCTGGATTTCCTCTCACCCGATGAGCTGCGCGACCGCGATCTGGAGGCCGGCGCCGATGATGAGCGCTCGGTCGTGGATCTGCTGGTGGATCAGGTCGAGTTCGCTGATGTGCTGGTGCTGAACAAGGATGACCTGGTTGAGCCGGCTGAGCTGGAGCGGCTTGAGGCGCTGCTGCACAAACTCAACCCCGAGGCCCAGATCGTCCGCGCGCACTTCGGCCAGGTGCCGCTCGACACGATACTGAACACCGGTCGTTTCGACTTCGAGCGAGCAGCGCAGTCGCCCGGCTGGCTGAAAGAGCTGCGTGGCGAGCATACCCCTGAGGATGAGGAGTATGGCATCGCCAGCTTCGTCTACCGTGCCCGACGGCCGTTCCACCCCCAGCGCTTCTGGGAGCTGATCAACGAGGAGTGGCCAGGCGTGCTGCGCTCGAAGGGTCTGTTCTGGCTGGCGACACGTATGGAGCTGAACGGGGTCTGGTCGCAGGCCGGCGGGGCATGCCGGGTCGAGCCGGGCGGGATGTGGTGGGCGGCGCTGCCCGAAGAGGCCGTGCCCGATGACCCGGCTGAGGAGGCGTTGCTGGCAAAGCTCTGGCACAGCCAATGGGGCGACCGGCGTCAGGAGATTGTACTGATCGGCCAGGACATGGACGAGGCCGACCTGCGGGCGCGTCTCGATGCCTGCCTGCTCAGCGACGCCGAACTGGCTCTTGGGCCTGAGGGCTGGCAACACTTCGTCGATCCCTTCGGCGACTGGAGCTTCCCCACCGATGATGACGAGGATGAAGACCAGCAGGACTGATCAGCACCTATGGAGTCCAGGATGAGCTACGCCGACAAAGCGATCGCCTGCCGGGAGTGTGGGGGCCGTTTCGTGTTCACCGCAGGCGAGCAAGAATTCTACGCGAGCAAGGGGTTCACCAACGAGCCGACGCGCTGTCCAGCTCAGCGCCGGGCGCGCAAGGTTGGCGCCCCGCTCCCTGCCGGCCCGTGCCCACACGAGGTGAGCGGGGCCGGCCCGCTAGCACGCATCCCCGCCGACGGTGGCGAGGCCGGGCCACTGCGAGCTACCCCGCCGCGCTCGCCGCGCCCGCCGTACAACGGGCTGCTACCAAGCGATCCGGTGCCGGCACGGGTGCTGCGCATCGACCCCGCCGGACGCTTCCTCTTCGCCCGGGTCGAGCCCGACGGCTTCGACGTCTACGTCCACCACAGCCTCTTCCGCGACGCAGGTGTGCGCGAGGGCGACCAGGTGCGCCTGCTGGTGGAGGCGAGCGACCGAGGCCCGCGCGCTCGCTCACTCTGGGTCGAACCGTAGCCGATAGCCGTTAGCGCAGCTGGCGCGAAGCGCTTTAGCCGATACTGAAGGCCGGTGCCCTAATGAAGGCGTCACGCGCTGCCCGTCCATCAAGCCGCCCTCCGCCCTGGCGCTTCCCCGAGCGGCTGGTGAGCCGGGGTAGCAGGCTGCTCACTCAGCAATGCTGGTATTGGGGCTGTGATGTGCGCCGCCCGGAGGGCAACCTGCTTTTAGACCTGGGCTTCGCCCGCACTCGGCCACCCGAGGGCGTCGAGGGTAGCACGCTGTACGCCCTCGAACCGGCCCCCGGCGTGCAGCTCATCCTCTGGAGCTTCGGGGTCTTCTATGGGCGCGCGGGGACGGGCGGGCTCTTCCTCAACCGCTTCCGCTTCGAACCCCTCCTGACCGACCAAACCACGCTCCTGCAGGAGATCTGGCAGATCGAGCAACTTCCAAACCTGGGTCGCGCCGGCGACGCCGACCGCGCGCGGCTCGCGGGGCTGCTGTGCGAGTTGCTGCGCTGGGTGATCGCCTACGAGCACACGGTGCTGGCCGTCCAGGGCCTGGCCTACCGCGAGGCGTGCCTGGCCCAGTGGAGCCGCCAGAAGCTTGGCCTCCCCGCCCACGCGCTCGTGCCGGCGTGGCAGACCCTGGCTGAGGAGATCGATACGAGCTGCACCAGCGTAGCAAGCGAGACGAAAGGAGCCTGACCAATGGCAAAACGCTGCGTTCTCACAGGCCGTGAACCCTCCTACGGCCACAACGTCTCCTTCTCCAAGCGGCGCACCAACCGTCGCTGGGAGCCGAACCTGCACCAGCACCGCATCTGGCTGCCCGAGGAGCAGCGCTTCGTGCGCCTGCGCCTCTCGGCCGCCGGCCTGCGCGAGATCCAGAAGAAAGGCCTGTTGGCCGCCCTGCGCGACCGTGGCCTCACGCTTAAGGATGTCGAATAATGAACAAACTCCCCGTGACGGTGCTCTCGGGCTTCCTCGGCGCCGGCAAGACCACCCTGCTCAACCACGTGCTCGCCAACCGCGAAGGCATGCGGGTCGCGGTCATCGTCAACGACATGAGCGAGGTCAACATCGACGCCCAACTCGTCGCCGAGGGCGCCACGCTCAGCCGCACCGACGAGAAGCTGGTCGAGATGACCAACGGCTGCATCTGCTGCACCCTGCGCGACGACCTGCTCCAGGAGGTTGGCCGCCTGGCTCAGGAGGGCCGCTTCGACTACCTGCTGATCGAGTCCTCGGGCATCTCCGAGCCCCTGCCCGTGGCGATGACTTTCACCTTCCCCTTCGTCGAAGGCACCAGTCTCGCTGATCTCGCCCAGCTCGACACCCTGGTGACGGTGGTGGACGGCGCCAGCTTCCTGCGCGACTACATCTCGGCCCGCAACCTGCGCGAGGAAGGCATGGCGATGGGGCCGCAGGACACCAGGACACTGGCCGACCTGCTGATCGAGCAGATCGAGTGCGCCAACGTGATCGTGCTCAACAAGGCCGACCTGGCCCACCCCCACGACCTGGCCCGCACCGAGGCGCTGCTGCACACGCTCAACCCCGAGGCCCAGGTCGTGCGCGCAGAGCACGGCCAGATCCCACTCGACCTGATCTTCTACACTGGCCGCTTCGACATGGAGCGCATCCGCAACTCGCCCGGCTGGCTGAAGGAGCTACGCGGCGAGCACCTGCCCGAGACCGAGGAGTACGGCATTCGCAGCTTCGTCTACCGGGCGCGGCGGCCGTTCCACCCGGCCCGCCTGCGCGAGGTAGTGCAGGGGGCCGCGCTCCAGCAGGTGCTGCGGGCGAAGGGCAGCTTCTGGCTGGCCACACGGGTCTGGCGGGCGGGGCAACTCCAGAAGACCGGGCGCTACCTGGCCCTGGGCGCCGGGCCGACCTGGCTGGCGGCCATCCCCAGGGCCGAGTGGCCTCAGGGCGAGCAGGTCGATGCCTATGTCGCACGCTACTGGGACGAGACGGTGGGCGACTGCCGGCAGGAGTTGGTCTTCATTGGCGTAAACCTGGACGAGGCGACCCTGCGCGCGGCCCTCGACGCCTGCCTGCTGAGCGACGGCGAGCTGGAGGTGGGGCCGGAGCGCTGGGAGTTCTTCGAGGATCCGTTTCCAGCGTGGCCAGCACGAGCGTAGAACGTAGAACGTAGAACGTAGAGCGCAGAACGTAGAGCGCAGAACGCAGAGCGGCCGGTGGGGCAAGGCCTGTCGTCTCTATGCGTGTGCGCCGAATGGCCTACACGAGTGACAACCATGTTGGACTGGCTGATTATCGGTGGGGACCTCCACGGCACGCACCTCGCTCTGGTTTTGACGACGCGGGGCGGGGTTGCACCCGAGCGGCTACGCATCCTCGACCCGTACGAGCAACTGCTGGCCACCTGGGAGCGCTGCACGGTAGCTACGGGGATGACCCACTTGCGCTCGACGATCGTGCACCACCTGGCGCTGGACCCGCACGACCTCTGGCACTTCGCGCGGCGGCAAGGGGCGCAGGCGGGGCAGTTTCGTGGCCCGTACAAGCGCCCGGCGCTCGGGCTGTTCCGCGACCACTGCCGGCAGCAGATCGCCGCGCACGGCCTGGACCGACTGCACCTGCGCGGGCGAGCCACCGGGCTGACGCGCACCGCGCATGGCTGGTGCGTCGAGACCGACCAGGGCAGCCTGGCGACGCGACAGGTGCTGCTGGCCCTGAGCGTGGGCGAGCAGCCACGCTGGCCGGAGTGGGCGGCTCAGCTGCGGGCGGCGGGCGGGCCAGTGGGCCACCTCTACGGGTGTGAGGGGCCGGAGGTAGCGCCGCCGGCGGGCGAGACGGTCGTGGTCGGGGGCGGGATCAGCGCCGCCCAGGTGGCAGTGGCCCTGGCCCGCGCGGCGCCGGGGCGGGTGACACTCCTGATGCGCCACGACATCCGCGTCGAGAGCTTCGACAGCCCGGCGGGCTGGGTGGGGCCGAAGGAGCTGCGCGGCTTCCAGGCCGAGCAGAGCGTGACCCGACGACGCGCGTTGCTCGCCGGGGCGCGCCGGCCCGGCAGCATGCCCGAGGACGTCGCCCGCAATCTGCGCCGCGCCGAGCGCTGGGGCCTGCTGCGCATCCAGCGGGGCGAGGTGCGACGGGCCACCCTACAGCCTGACGGCGCTGTTGGGCTCGAGGTGCCCGGACTCACCCTGCACACCAGCAGAGTGCTGCTGGCAACCGGCTTCGAGCAGCAGCGCCCTGGCGGCGGCTGGCTCGACCGGGCCATCGCTGACTATGATCTGCCACTGGCATCATGCGGCTACCCGGTGATCGACTCGTCGCTGGCTTGGGCGCAGGGACTGTACGTCACCGGAGCGCTGGCTGAGCTGGAGCTGGGGCCGGTGGCGCGCAACATCGCAGGGGCGCGCCACGCCGGGGGGCGGCTGGTGGCCGGGCACGAGGCGTGATAGGAATTGCGGTTCACGGACTTCACGATTCTTGATCGAGATGGGCGGCCAGGAACCGAGCGCAGGGGACACGCCTTTCTGCTGCTCCTGGCCGCCCTGTTGCTCGCCGGCGTCTGGCGCGACACGCAACTGCGCGAGCGCAGGCTGTGCCCGCAAGCACCGCCTTGCGCGTTTCGGCCCTTGTATTTATAATGCGGCTCATCTGCACCTATGCAAACCCAATATCGTCGCGGTGACCCGATAGCCCGGATGCCAGGGCATAAAGGTGGAAGCTGGTGTGAGTCCAGCGCTGTGCCGCAACTGTAACCGTTCGTTCAATAGGAACGCCGGAAGCCAGGACGCCTGCCGCGACGTGTTTGTTCACCCCTTCTCGAGCCAAGGAGGAGAACATGGCCCGTGCCCCCTAAACGCCCCCGCGTGATGGGCGCCCCGGTTGTTGTGTTCCCCCGGTCCTCGTAAGAGGCCGGGGTTTTCTGTTTCATGACGCAACGGCCCGCGCGCGATCGCCCCATCACTTGACCCGCACCAGCGCTCCAACGCTGGCAAGCTCATACCGCGACTGATCGACCCCAGGCTCGCGTATCTACGCCAACGCAGAGCCGTGGATAGCTATGCCTTGCCCATCCCGGCGTTTCGATCACCGGCTGGCGTGTCGTGATGCTACAGGAGGCGGATCGTGTCGAACAAACATCTCCGGGTACGGATCGTCGGATCGCTGCTAGCCCTCGCACTGGCGCTTGGAATCGGGCTTGTCCCTGTCACCGCGCAGCGTTCAGCGCCGGCCCAGGCGCTGCAAACCACCTTCCCCTATTACCAGGACGAGGCGATCGCGAAGGCCGTCAGCTACCTGCGCACGCAGCAGCTGCCGAGCGGCGGGATCGACTCGTTCACCTTCGGCGCCGACCCCGGCGGCACCAGCCGCCTGCTGCTAGCCCTCAACGCCGTCGGCTACCCGCCCTCCACCTTTGTCAAGGATGGCAAGTCGCTGCTCGACTACCTTGCAAGCGAGCTGGTCACCTACATCTACGCCAACGCCACCCCAGGACCGCAGAACCTACTGCCAGGCCGCGCTGGACTGGTGCTGGGCGCTGTGGCGGCCGGCAGCGGCGACCCGCGCAGCTTCGGCGGCGTCGATCTGGTCGCGGCGCTCAACGCGGCCTACAACGCGAACGACGGGACCTACAGTACCAGCGCCAGCGAAGGGTTCTCCAGCGGCGCGGCCAACGACGTCAACCAGACGTTCGCGATCCTCGGCCTGGTGGCCGCCGGCCAGCCTATCCCAGCCAAGGCGACGCAGTGGCTGCTCGACCACCAGAACACGGACGGAAGCTGGAGCAACAGCGGCGATGTCACGAGCTATGCAGTTGTCGCCCTGCTCGGCAGCGGCAACGTCGCGGCCACCGACCCCGCCATCCAGAAGGCCCTGGCCTTCTATCGCGCGACCCAATCGCGCAGCACCGCCCTCTGGGGCGAAAGCGGCGGCGGCGAGCCGGCCAACAGCACCGGCTGGTCGATGACGGCCCTCGCCATCTACGGCTACACGCCGCTGGCCGATAGCTGGGCGACGAGCGGTACCAACCCGCGCGCGGCGCTGCTCGCGCTCCAGACCGACGACGGTGCGATTGGGAAGCGCTTCTTCAACGCCTATGGGACGCTTGAGGCGCTCTACGGCCTGTCCGATCAGCCGCTGTTTATGGCAACACCGCTGCGGGCCGAGCGCGCCCTGGCCTACATCACGTCGCGCCAGAACGCCGACGGCGGCTGGCCCGGCTTTGGCAGCGCCTCGTCGCCTGGCGAAACGCTCGACAACCTGTTCGCCTTCGTGGCCGCCGGCTACGACCCGACCATGGTGCGGAGCGGCGGCAACTCGCCGCTCGACTACCTGGCCGACACCGCGGCCACCTATACCCGCGACGATAGCAGTCGCATCTTCCCAGCCCAGACCGGCAAGCTGATCGTCGGTGTGGTCGCCGCGGGCGCGAGCCCTACCGCCTTCGGGACGCCGGTGCTCAACCTTGTCGCCAACCTCGAGTCGACGCTCCAGACGACCGGCGCCTACAGCACCACCGCCTCGCGCGGCTTCACCAGCGGCGCGGCCGGCGTTACGACCCAGTCGTTCGCCATCCTGGGTCTGCGGGCCGCTGGCCGGACGGTACCCCAGGCGGCGATCACCTATCTCACGGGTCTCCAGGGGCAGGATGGCAGCTGGGGGGGCAGCCCCGACAGCACGGGCCTCGTACTCCAGGCTCTGATCGCAGCCGGCGTCGCCCCGACCGAGGATGTTATCGGTGACGGCGTGGCCTATCTCCAGACCACCCAGGCCGCAAGCGGCGGATGGGAGGCCTTCGGCACTGTGAACGTCAACTCAACCGCCTACGCCATCCAGGGCCTGCTGGCCGCCGGGGTCGATCTGACTGCGAGCGACTGGCTAAAGAACGGTCGCTCGCCGCTCGGCATCCTGGCAAGCTATCAGAAGACCGACGGCCCCTTCGTCTATAACTGGAGCGTAGACCTGGAGAGCGGCTTTAACCCCGCTGAAGACAACCTCTACGCCACCCAGCAGGCCGTGCCGGCCCTGCTCGGCGCGACCTATCCCTACACCGCGACGGCGCCGGGTGATCTGGGCGACAGCTACACCCCGCTGAAGCGTGGCCCCGACCCCGACCGGCTCGTGGTCGCGCCACCCTTGATCACCTTCAACGCCGACCGGACCCAGGCGACCCTGACCGCGCCGTTCGGCAGCGACCTGGACGGCGATGCGACGGCCACGCTGGAGTGGAACATCGCGTCGGGCCGCAGTCAGCCGGCAGCCTTCCAGACAGTCGCCGCCATACGCGGCTCCGGCTCCTTCCAGGCCACGCTTGACTTGAGCGGAGCATCGTTCGGCCCCAGCGACACGCTCGTGCTGCGCGCGACCTTCGCCGATGCCACTGACGGCGTGCAGTCCGGCGGGACGCTCAGCACCACACCGGTCGTGGTGACCAAGGAGGCCGCGCCGAACCGGCTGTGGCTACCGCTCGTTCGGCGCTAGTACAGCTGATTGTGCATGGGGAGGGCCGGGCCTTCCCCATGCAACCCAATGGTGAACACCTTGCGAACCGTCTGGTGCATCCTGATCCTCGCGCTGGCCGCCGCAGCGGCGGCGGCCCTGCCAGCGCGGGCGGCCGATGCGCTATCCCATCACGCCGGCCTGGTCGTGCGCCTGAGCGCTGACGAGGTGCTGACCCGCTGCGTTGCCTTCGGCGAGGAGCAAATCAGCGGCGCGGCTCTGCTGGAGCGCTCGGGTTTGGAACTGGAGACCGTCAGCGATCCGTCGCTCGGCTTGACGGTCTGCGGGATCGCCGGCGTCGGCTGTCCGGCGGACAACTGCTTCTGCGCCTACCCCCCGTCGTACTGGCAGTACTGGCTCTTGCAGGAGGTCGGCTGGCGCTCATCGCCAGTCGGGGCGAGCGCACGCACGCTCGCCGACGGCGCGGTTGACGGATGGCGCTGGGGCGGCTCGGCGGGCGCGGTCGCGCTGCCGGAGCTGACCTTCGAGGAGATTTGCCGGGCGACGGATGCGGCGAGGCTCTGGCTGCCGCTGGTTGTACTGGGAACTCGATAATGTCAGGAAGCATTGCCCCGTGGTAATGCGTCTCCCTGGTGAGCGCCCTGGTTGCCGTCGCCTCCCACCGCTCTTGCAGGACACCCTGGCCGGCGCGCCTCGCGCTGCTCGCCCCTACCCACCATCGCGCCCGGCCAGGGCGTCCTCAGCGGTCAGCCAGCCGCTGCCGGGGAAGAGCCGCGCTATCTGGGGGGCGAAGAGGGGCGAACTGCCCAGCACGCTCCGCGGCGGACCGTCGGCGACCAGCCCGCCGCGGCCGAGCACCAGCACTCGGTCAGCGACGGTCGCCGCGAACTCCACGTCGTGGGTCACCAGGAGGATGGCCGCGCCCGCGTCTCGCCACTGCCGCAGCAGGGCGGCCAGGCCATCCTTCGCGGCGTAGTCCAGCCCGCGGGTTGGCTCGTCGAGCAGCAGCCCGCCCGGCCAGGTGACGGTAACCGCGCCGAGGGCCACCCGCTGGCGCTCGCCGACGCTCAGGTCGCGCGGGTAGCGCCCGGCCAGCCCGGCCAGGCCTAGCCGCCCGAGCAACTCGTCTACCTGGCCCACCTCGGGCTGGCCGTGGTTGCGCAGCGTGACCCGTAGCTCTTCGGCCACGCTGTCGGCGAAAAGCAGACTGTCGGACTCCTGGGGCAGACAGGCGATCAGGCGGCTCAACTCCGCCACCGGCCGCCCGGTGGCGATGCGCCCGGCGACCCGCACGCTACCGCGGCGGGGGCGCAGCAGCCCCACGATACAGCGTAGCAGGGTGCTTTTGCCCACCCCGTTGCGGCCCATCAGCACAGCGATCTCGCCCGGCCAGACGCTCAGGCTGACCCCGGAAAGCACGGGCGCGGCGCCGTAGCCCGCCGCAAGGTTGGCCACCTCCAGGTAGGCTGGGGCGCCCCCCGCACCTCGCTCCACAGCCGCATGGGGGGAGCGAGGCGTGGGCGAGGCCCGCAGCGGAGGAGCGCCACCTGCGCCGGCAGACTCGCTGGCCCGCTCCGGGGCGCTCGCCGCCGCGAAGGGCCGCGCCTCCTTCACGCTGAGCGGGAGCGGCGACCAGCCATAGGCCCGCGCCACCGCCACTACCGGTGGGGCATGCACCACCTGGGCCAGCACCGTGCGCGGCGGGCCGGCGCTCACCCCGCCCGCCGGATCGACGGCGATCACCTGGTTGGTGAAAGGCAGCACGCGCTCGACCCGGTGCTCGACGAGCACGACGGTCAGGCCCAGGTCCTCGTTGAGCCGCACGAGGGCCTGGAGCACCTCTTCGGCCGACTGCGGGTCGAGCTGGCTGGTCGGCTCGTCGAGGGCCAGCACGGCAGGGCGCAGGGCAAGGGCCGCCGCGATCGCGACCCGCTGGCGCTCGCCGCCCGAGAGTGTCGTCAGTTCGCGGTCACGCAGACGCGCCAGGTCGAGCAGATCGAGGGCCTCCTCGACGCGCAGCCGCATCTCGTCGCGCGGCAGTCCGGCGTGCTCGAGGGCGAAAGCGATCTCGTCCTCGACCCGGTCGAGTACAAACTGCGCCTCGGGGCTTTGGAAGACCATCCCCACGTGGCGGCTCATCACGCGCGGGCCGAGGGCCACAGGGTCGTGGCCGAGCACCCGCACCGTGCCGGCGATCTCGCCGCCGCTGAAGTGGGGCACCAGTCCGTTGAGGCAGCGCAGCAGGGTCGACTTGCCGCCGCCCGATGGGCCGATGATCAGCGTGAAGCTGCCCGGCGGAATAGTGAGGCTCACCTCGTGCAGCACCGGGGCCGGCTGGTCGGGATAGCGGTAGCTCAGGCGCTCAAGCGTAATCATGGGCGGCTCCAGGGGCGCAGGCGGACGAGCAGCGGGGCGAGCAGGCCGAGGAGCGCGACGGCCATGAGCGGCGCGAAGGATGGCGCCTGTGCGGTCGGGTAGGGATCGTAGAAGAGACTCTGGCGGCCGGGCCAGGGCAGCAGCAGCGCCGCCAGGGTCAAGCCCGCCCCGGCAAGGGCCAGGACGTCAGGCCAGCCCCAGCCATAGACGTGGTAGAAGGTGCGCGGCGTACGCCGGCCGGTGGCGCGCAGGGCGCTCAGGGCCATGCCCGCCCCGACCGGCAGCAGCAGCGTGCCCACGAGCGCCTGGCCCCAGGCGACGCGCAGCAGCACCCCGGCGAAGACGCAGGCCACGCCGCC
>DAOUBZ010000577.1:0-8359 GCA_034432515.1 Chloroflexaceae bacterium
GCGGCTACGCCGCCAACACCACCGAGAAAACCCAGGGTTTGGGGCTTGCCCCAGGGACGTAGCATCAGCTCTGTTCGGGGCCGACGGGCTGCGCCTCGCCCTGTTCCGCGAACTGCAGCTGGTAGAGCCGGTAGTAGTAGCCGCGGCGCGCCATGAGCGCGGCGTGACTGCCGTCTTCGACCACGTGGCCCTGGTGGAGCACGATGATCCGGTCAACATGCCGGATGGTGCTCAGCCGGTGGGCAATGATGATGCTGGTCCGCCCGCGCAGCATGCGTTCAAGCGCCTGCTGGATGAGTGCTTCGGTCGCCGTATCCACACTGCTGGTGGCCTCATCGAGCACCAGCAGCACCGCGGGGTTGAAGGCCAGTGCCCGCGCGAAGGCCAGCAACTGCCGTTGGCCAAGTGAGAGATTAGCGCCCCGCTCGCGCACCTCGTGGTCGTAGCCGCCGGGGAGGCGCTCAATGAAGCTGGCCGCATTCACCGTCTCGGCGGCCCAGCGCATGTGCGCATCGCTGATCGCGTCGTTGTGCAGGCGGATGTTGCTGGCGATCGTGCCGGAGAAGCAGACCGGATCCTGTGGCACGGCTGCCACGTGGCGCCGCAGTTCCCGCTGGCGCAGCTGCCTGATGTCGACGCCATCGAGCGTGATGCGGCCCTGCTGCACGTCGTAGAAGCGGGCGATCAGGCCGACCAGGCTGCTCTTGCCGGCCCCGGTGGCGCCGACGATCGCCACGGCCTGCCCGGCCGGGATGTGCAGACTGATCCCCTTGAGCACCGGCTCGTCCGGATCGTAGCCAAAGACCACCTTGTCGAAGCTGATCGCGCCGCGCACCGGCGTGGGCAGGGTAACGGGATGCTCGGGATCGCGCACCTCCTCCGGGCTATCTAGCACGCCGAAGATGCGCTCGGCCGAGGCCATCGCCGCCTGGAGCACGGTGTAGCGCTCGGCGAGGTTGCGGATCGGCTGGAAGGCGCGCTCGGTGTAGAGCACAAAGGCAGTGAGCATACCCAGGGTAGCCCAGCCGGCCAGCACCCCCTGGCCGCCGCCATAGAGCAGCGCCGCCGTGGCGATCGCGGCGATCAGCTGCACTGAGGGAAGAAAGATCGCAAAGATCAGCAGCGAGCGCGTATTCGCCTCCAGGTAGTCTTCACTCAATGTGTGGAAATGGAGCTTGCTGGCCCGCTCGCGACCAAAGAGTTGGGTCACCACCACCCCGCTGATCTGCTCGTTCAGGTAGGCGTTGATCAGCGCCAGCCGCTGCCGCACCAGGCGATAGGTGGCGCGCATGAGGCGCTGGTAGAGCGCGACGATCAGCATCAGCACCGGCAGGGTCGCCAGGCTGATCAGCGCCAGCCGCCAGTTCAGGGCGAACATGATCGCCACGATGCCGACCAGGGTCACCATGTCGGCCAGGATCAGCACCAGGCCCTGGGTGAGGAACTCGTTCAGCGCGTCCACGTCGTTGGTGATGCGGGTGAGCAGGCGGCCAACCGGGTTGCGGTCGAAGAAGCTCAGGCTCATGCGCTGAATATGGCGGAAGAGCTGGACACGCATGTCCTGCATCACCGTCTGGCCAATGCTGTTGATGATGTAGTTGTGGCTGTAGCGCAGCACGAAGGTCGCCAGCAGGGCGCTGGCGTAGAGGGCGACGAGCGGCGTGAGGTCCTCCAGGCGGCCGGCGCTGATCGGGCCATCGATCGCGCGCTGGACCAGCAGGGGCGGCACGATCTCGGCCAGGGTCGCGCCGAGCAGCAGGACAATCGCTAGCACCAGCCGGCGCCAGTAGGGCACGACGAACACCGCCAGCCGCCGCACCAGCCGGCCATCGTACGCCTTGCCAAGGATGACATCGTCATCGAAGCCGCGGGACATAGCCGTTCCTCAGTCACTCAACTCTGCCGCGAGCAACTCGCGCCGATACATCGCCGCGTAGCGCCCGCCGAGGCGCAGCAGTTCGGCGTGGCTGCCGCGCTCCACGATGCGCCCCTCGTGGAGCACGATGATCTGGTCGGCCTCGCGCACGGTGGCAATGCGCTGGGCAATGATAATGCTGGTGCGCCCGCGCATCACCTCGCGCAGACCAGCCAGGATCTGGGCTGCCGTGTGGGTGTCAACGCTGCTCAGTGCGTCGTCCAGCACCAGCACGGCCGGGTCGCGCAGCACGGCGCGGGCAATCGCGACCCGCTGCTTCTGGCCGCCCGAGAGCGTAACCCCGCGCTCGCCGACCATGGTCGCCAGCCCGTCGGGGAACTGGCCCAGGTCGTTGACCAGGCGTGACACGGCGACGGCGTACTGCAGGCGCGCGGCAACGGCCGGGTCGTCCGGGTCGTCCACCCCGAAGGCCACATTGGTGCGGAGCGATACGCTGAAGAGGAAGGTTTCCTGGGGCACATAGCCCACCGCGCGCCGCAGGTCGGCCAGGGCGAGGTGCCGCACATCGTTGCCGTCGAGCAGCACCGCGCCGGCGTCGGGGTCGCGCACGCGGGCCAGCAGGTTCACCAGGGTCGTCTTGCCTGCGCCGGTAGCGCCGACGATCGCAAGCGAACGGCCAGCCGGGACGTTGAAGGAAACATCGCGGAACATCCAGCCGGCGTGCCGCTCATCCCCAGGCATACCGGCGTCAGCACTGCCGGCCCGCAGGGCCTCGGCGCTGAAGCGCACACCCACCGCGCGATACTCCACGGCGCCGCGGGGCGCGGGCAGGGGGAGCGGCTGCGGCGGCGAAGCGATGGCCGGCTGCTGGTGCAGCACCTCCATCAGGCGGCCCATTGAGGCGGCGGCCTGCTGGTAGAGCGAAACCATCCAGCCGAGCATAATCATCGGGAAGCTGAGCAGGCCAAGGTAGGCGTTGAACTGCACCAGCGCACCAATGCTGATCGCCCCGCTCGCCACCAGGCGCCCACCCACGAGCAGCACCAGGGCGGCCACGGCGCCGAGGCAGAGCGCCATACTGGGCCAGAGCGCCCCGCTGAGCAGCACATAGCGCAGATTGAGTTCGCGGTAGCGCCGGTTGTCCTCGGCAAACACCGCCAGTTCGGCCTCCTCCTGGGCATAGGCCTTGATCGTGCGGATACCCGAGAAATGCTCCTGGGCCCGGGTCGAGATCACGCCGAACTGGTCCTGGACACTGGTGAAGACCTGGCGCATCCGCCCGCCAACCAGCACGAAGACCAGGGTCGCGATCGGCAGCAGCAGGAGCACAATCAGCGCCAGGGTGCGATTGATCGCCAGCATGAGCACGGCAGTGGCGGCAAAGGTCAGCAAGGCCGTTGCCGTGCCATTGAGGCCAGGACCGAGGAACTGGCGCACCACGCTGAGATCATTGGTGGCGCGGGCCATCAGGTCGCCGGTGTGGTGGCGGGCATAGAAGCCCTGGTCGAGGCGCAGGAAGCGATCAAAGAGGGCCGCGCGCAGGTCGAACTCGATGCGGTAGGCCGTGCCACCGATAAGCATGCGCTGAAGGAACTTGAAGATCCCATCGGCGAGGGCAGCAACGATGATCAGGCCCGCGAAGCGGAGCAGGCTGGCCGGTACGATCCCGCCGATGGCGATCTCGTCCACGGCAAGGCGCAGCACGTAGGGGCCAAGCGCGCTCGCGCTGGCGCCAATCACGGCGCAGATCAGCCCGGCGAGCAGGGTCCAGCGATAGCGCGCGAGGTAGGGCAGGAGATAACGCAAGTTGGCCATAGCTTTGAGTATAACATCGTGCGCGGGGAGCATGGTCAGTCGCAAGGCGGAGAGGCCCTGCGGGGGGCCGGGCATCACATTGGTAGCAAGATCACTACTTTTTGCTTAAAAGCAACGATTGACAATTTTTCTTGCCTTCTATATAATTTACGACAGTATAAGGTATTTACATCCCATACCTATACCGTTGCTCACGTCTCGCTGCGCAAGCGCGGGATGTGACGCACACCGCCAGGCGCGCTGGCCGTACCTGGTGCCGTATCTGTGGTCCCGCCGTAGTAGCTGGAGGTTCGCCCATGCGCGACGACGATGATCTGGTCCCACCGAAATGGCGATCGCTGTTCAACAACCAGGACTGGCTGATGCACGACATCGTGGTCAAGTCCTTCTGGGCCTTCGGCGTGATCGCTGTGATCGCCCACCTGCTGGTCTGGGTCTGGCGCCCATGGTTGAGCGTCGGGCTCTAGTCCGCGACGTGCGGACACCATCGCCCGTCTGCCGTCTCTCGAGGTAAGGAGTGGCCTATGCCTTCACGCAGCTCAGTGCGCACCAACATCGTAATCTTTACGATCTTGGGTTTCGTTGTGGCGCTGCTGATCCACTTCATTGTGCTCAGCTCGGTGCGCTACAACTGGCTTGACAACCTGGCTCCAGATGGAACGCCTGTCAGCGTCTTTCTCCTGAACTACCTGGGCGCCCTGCTCGGCTGACGCCCGTGGTGCCCGGCACCGGTACCAGCTGGAGCATCGTGAGCTATGCAACAACCGCCAGCAGGGTGTGCTGGCGGTTGTTGCCTTCTCACGGCCAGGTTTGGCACGTCTTTTGCACATAGAACAAAAGTTGACCTTGCAAAGCATCGGGTGT
The DNA here is from genome assembly GCA_034432515.1 of Chloroflexaceae bacterium. Classification (GTDB taxonomy): domain Bacteria; phylum Chloroflexota; class Chloroflexia; order Chloroflexales; family Chloroflexaceae; genus JACAEO01. The sequence goes on from DAOUBZ010000577.1 coordinate 4,556, forward strand.
ATACTAGGGCATGTCCGGGCAAGGTCTTCGTCTACGGCTTTCCTTGGCGCTTTGTCTCCGTTACCCATTCCTCCGAGGCAGGCTGGGCAGCGTGACCGCCCCGCTACGCCCTGACGTATATGTCGGAGCCGGCTCCCGCTCGCGCGGCGCCGCCGGGCTGCTGACCTGGAGCTCGAGGAGACTCCTATGCAACCGCCAACCCGGCCCAGTGATCGACAGGCCGCAATCTTCATCTCGGTGGCCGTTGGCATCGTTGTCGCGGTTGTCACCACCGCGACCTTCTGGTGGATCTACAGCCTGGTGCTCGCCCCCGAGCGGGCAGCGGCGGCCATCGCCGCCGAGGCGCTCTGGAGTCCCAGCGATGGCATCAAGGTGATCACCAGTTCACAACCCAACACCCCGACCGACGGGCGCGCCGCCTGGCTTGGTGAACAGGCCTGGACCGAAGGCGTGCAGGCGGGCCAGGCATGGGTACAGGCCAATCCCAATACGGTCAACGTCCAGGTGCTTGTGGGTATGACCTCGGCCCAGGTCTGGACCTACATGCAGCAGTACGTCTCCGGTAGCCTCGGTGTCGGCTGCCAGTACTGCCACAATATCCAGAACTTTGCCAGCGATGAGTACCCGCAGAAGATTGCCGCACGGAACATGCTCTACCTGGTGAGCGACGTGAACGCCCAGTTCATCGTCGACCTGCCCAACTGGCGCGGCAACTACGTGCAGTGCGCGACCTGCCATAACAACGCGCCCAACAATTTGGAGACGGTCGGCATCCAGTTCATCAAGAGCGTCCCCGACATCCTGGTCACCGTTGACCCGCTCGATGAGAATGGCCAGCCGATCACCGACCCGGCGCTCAAGCCGCCAGCCATCCAGCAGCCGATCAGCCTCCAGGACTCGGTGCTCTACTACATCTACAACTATTTCGTCTGGAAGCCCTTCGACCCGAACGTGCCGGAGAGTGGTCGCGGCGCCCTGGCGCTCACCTACGACGGCGGGCGCACCCAGGAACAGGTGACGATCAACCAGAACGTGATGAACTATCACTCCTGGTCGCTCGGCGTGGGCTGCACCTTCTGCCACAATTCGCGCAACTTTGTGGGCTATGAGCTCGAAACGGCCAGCAATATCTCCAATCCGCTCTATGGCTACAATAAGCTCAAAGCCACGCGGATGCTGCAACTGACCACCTGGCTCAAGGAGAACTGGACCAGCTACGGCGCCATTCCCAAAGACGCCATTCCGAGCGCACTGCAGGGCGGAGCGAGCCGCTTCTCCTACCAGTTGATCGATGGCCAGTATTACAATGTGCCAGGCTGTTACACCTGCCACCGGGGTGTCAGCGTCCCCAAGGCGGCCATCAACCAGACAGCCATCCCGGCCGGTGACGCGGGGATCGTTGTTCTGCCCCCGATCCTCCGCGGCACGCCATAGCGCCGCCCTGCCCGCGTCGCGGGGTGCGGGTCGCCCACCGCACCCCGCGCCAGCTCGCTGCTAGAATCGAGCCGTCAATGAGTGACATCCACAAAGGCCCGGGCCTCGCCTCTGCCGCGCCCCTCGCCCCACACGTCCCCGGGGTCCGTGGCACCCTGAGCCGCTCCATCGCCCTGATGAAGCCGGTGACCTGGTTTGCCCCCGCCTGGGCCTTTCTCTGCGGCGCCGTCGCCAGCGGCGCCCTTAGCTGGAACCCCGAGCCCCTCGGTCGCCTCGCCCTGGGCATCCTGATGGCCGGCCCAATCCTGTGTGGCCTGTCGCAGGTGGTAAACGATTACTGCGACCGCGATGTTGACGCGATCAACGAGCCTCACCGCCTCATCCCCTCCGGCCAGGTTAGCTTGCGCCACGTCTACATCCTGACGGTGATCCTCACCTGGGTTGGTGCCAGCCTCGCCCTCGTGCTCGGTAGCCAGGTGGCGCTCTTCGTCGGCTTTGGCCTGATCTGCGCCCTCGCTTACAGCCTCAAACCCTTCCGCGCCAAGCGCAACGGCTGGATCGGTAACGCCCTCGTGGCGATCTCTTACGAGGGCCTCGCCTGGATGGCGGGCCACGTTGCCTTTGCCCCACTCACCGGTCAGAGTGTCGCGATCGCCCTGCTCTACTCCTTCGGCGCCCACGGCATCATGACCGTCAATGACTTCAAGAGCATCAAGGGCGATACCCAGATGGGCATCCGCTCTATCCCGGTGCAGTATGGCAAGGTCACCGCCGCCCGTATGGTCGTGACGATCATGGGGGTCGCCCAGATCGGCGTGATTGCGCTACTGCTCCACTGGGGCCACCCGCTCGCCGCCGGGGTCGTCTTCCTGCTGCTGGCTGCCCAGAGCATCCCCAATGTGCGCTTCATCCGTGACCCGGAGCACAACGAGGTTTTCTTCAACGCCACGGCGATCATGCTCTACGTCTGGGGTATGCTGGCCGCCGCGATCGGGCTGGCAGCCTAGATTACGGCCGGCACGACATCCCGGCAGCCGACTGCGGGCGCCCCTCCCGGCGCCCACTTATTGGACCAAAATGTGGGGGAATTATGACGCAACGTGTCCTGATCATTGGCGCCTCGGTGGGCGGCGCGACCGCAGCGATCACCCTCCGTGGGCTTGGCGTCGAGACGGTGCTGGTCGAGCGCGAGTTGCGCAAGGCCAAGCCCTGCGGCGGCGCCGTGCCGCCCGCGGCCTTCAAGGAGTTCGACCTGCCCGCCGAGTTGATCGACCGCAAGGTCAAACACTGCCTGGTCGTCTCCCCCTCTGGCCAGGAGACCCACATCGACGTTGCCGGCAGTGTGCCCAGCGCGGACGACTACGTGGCCATGGTCCGCCGTGAGGTCTTCGATGGCTTTCTGCGCAACCGGGCCCAGGAGCGCGGCGCCGAGCTCATCCACGGCCAACTGATCGACCTGCGTGTTGAGCCCCGTGGCGTGCGCGCCACCTATCGCCGGATCGCCGATGGCAGCGAGCATACGCTGCACGCCGACGCGGTGATCGGCGCCGACGGCGCCTACTCGCCGACCGCCCGCTTCCTCGGCCTGCCCAACCTGCCCCGCGCCGTGGCCATCCAGGAGCGCATCGCCCTGCCCGCCAGCCAGATGACCCGCTGGGAGGATACTGCCGATCTCTACCTCGGCCGCGAGGTCAGTCCCGACCTTTATGCCTGGGCCTTCCCCAAGCGTGATCACATTGCCGTGGGGATCGGCGCTGGCCCCGGCCATACCGCCCATGCCCGCGAGTTGCTCGCCAACCTCAAGGCCCGCCTTGGTCCTGCGCTCGACGGTGGGCGGCTCATCCTGCGCGAGGCCCACGCCCTGCCGATGGAGCCACGCAAACACATGGCCTTCGACCGGGCCATGCTGATCGGTGATGCCGCCGGCCTCGTTGTCCATACCTCCGGCGAAGGCATCTACTGGGCCATGAAGAGCGGCCAGATCGCCGCCCAGGTCCTCGCCCGCCACCTCGATGCGCCCAGCGCGGCCAATCTGCGCGCCTATGAGCAGCTCTGGTGGAGCGAGTACGGCTCGATGTACACCTTCCTGCGCTGGCTGCAGAAGTGGGGCTATGGCAACGAGCGCCAGATGGAAGTCTTCACCGAGATGTGCCGGAACCCCGATGTGCAGCGCCTCACCTTCGACAGCTACATGCACAAGCAGATGGCCCCCGCCCCCTGGGTCGCCCAGCTGCGGATGACCTGGGATATCCTCTGCGCCCAGGCTCGCAACTACCTCCACCGCCGCACGCCACTCCGCGAGCAGCGCCAGTATGCGCTGAGCACGTGACGCCGCCACGTGTCCCACCACATGCATGAGGGCCGATGCAT
>DAOUBZ010000578.1:0-3503 GCA_034432515.1 Chloroflexaceae bacterium
GCGGCTACGCCGCCAACACCACCAAACCACCTGGGGTGTGGGGTGTTCCCACAGACGTTGTGCAAGCCCTGGCGGTGGAACTGGGGCGGCGTAGCCGCCAACATCACCGAACGAACCGGGGTGTGGGGCCGGCCCCGAATCCTGCAGCAATGTCAGGCGGTTTCCTACCAGATCCGGATGAAGCGTTGCGCATCGACCTGGCCCTGCTCCGCAGCGTGATGCGGACGGTGCGGCTCATCACTCGTCACTGGTATCAGAGTGGAACGATGCGCTGGGGGTTGTGATGCTCATCCGCCTGGCCATTGCCTGGATGCTCGGGATCGTTGGTGCCGACGGGCTGCGCCCCGCTGCGGGATGGCTGTGGGCTGCGGCGGGTCTGGGGCTGCTGACCACGCTTGCGCTGCGTGGCAAGCGGTTGGCCCGCGGGCGCGTCGCGGCGCTGTGTCTGCTCTGCGCGGCGCTCGGCGGGCTGCGGTATCTGGGCTCGCTCCCGACCCTGGGGCCACAGAGCGTGGCCGCCCTGGTCGATCAGGGCACCATCACGCTACAGGGCAGCATCGCCGGCGAGCCACGGCGCAGCGAAGAGCAGCAGCGCGTGGTGCTGCGCGTCGAAACGGTCATGGTCAATGATGCGAGTACTGCCGCCGAGGGGCTGGCCCTGCTAGTGTTGCCGCCATACCCCGTCTACGCCTACGGCGACCGGCTGCTCGTGCGCGGCGAACTGCGCCAGCCGCGCGCCGCCGAGCGCCCGGGCGCCTTCGACTACCGGGCCTACCTCGCCCACCGTGGCATCTTCGCCATCATGCAGGAGCCCCGCGAGGTGCAGCTGCTACCGGGAGCGAGCGGCGCCAGGCCGCTCGCCGCGCTGCTTGCCTTCCGCGCTCACTGCCAGGCGATCCTGCTGCGCACCCTGCCCGAGCCCCAGGCGGCGCTGGCGATCGGCGTGGTGCTCGGCATCCAGTCGAGCATCCCCGACGAGGTCTATCAGAGCTTCTCGGTCACCGGCACCAGCCACATCCTGGTCGTCTCGGGCTGGAACTTCACCATTGTGGCGAGTATGCTGGGCGCGCTCGCTGCCCGGTTGCGCCTCGGGCGCGGGACGACCCTGGCCCTGGCGCTGGTCGTGATGTGGGTCTACGCCATCTTCACCGGCGCGTCGGCGGCGGTGCTGCGCGCGGCAGCTATGGCCAGCCTGGCGGCGGTGGCCCGCGCCAGCGAGCGGAGCAGCGAACCGTGGCGGCTGCTCCTCGGCGCCTGCTGGCTGATCAGCCTGGCCGACCCGCATACCCTCTGGGAGCTGGGCTTCCAGCTCTCGGCCCTGGCCACGGCCAGCCTGTTCGCCTATGGCAAACCGGTGGCCGACTGGTTCAGCCGGCGCCGGCCCTTTTCCTGGCCCGTGATGGCCCCGATCAGCGAAGCCCTCGTCGCAACCTTGGCCGCCCAGGTGCTCACCCTGCCGCTGATCCTCTACCAGTTCGGCAACCTGAGTCTGGTCTCCCCGCTGGCCAACGTGGTCATTGTGCCGGTGGTGCCCTTTGCAATGGGCCTGGGGGCGCTGGCGCTGATCGGCGGGCTACTGTGGCTCCCCCTGGGCCAGTGGCTAGCGCTTGGCGCCTGGCTGCCGCTCACCTGGATCGCGGAGAGCGCGCGCCTGCTGGCCGCGCCACGCTGGGCCGCGGTGCAGATCCCGCCCTTCCCGCTCTGGCTGCTGCTCGCCGGCTATGCACTGCTCGCGCTGCACTGGTGGTGGCGCCACCTCCGCGGATGTGCTACCATTGCCCAGCATGCAGACGGAGCCTGTTAACCTGGGAGGGGTACGCCGCTCAGTGGCGCCACGCTGGCGCGTGCTCATCGCCTGCCTGCTGCTCATCCTTGCCGCCTGCGCCCCCGAGGGGCCGGTGGCTACGCCGAGTCTCGCCCCCCCAACGGCCACGCCCAGCCCAGCAACACCCATTGCCGCCGAGCGTCCACTGCCCGCCCCGGTCTACTTCATCGCCGCCGACAGCCTGCAGGTTGCCCGCGTCGAGGCCGACGGGCGGACGGTCACCCAGGTCAGCTTCGAGGAGTTGCCGGTGCTCGCCCTGAGCGTCGCCGAACGCTCCGGGCGGATCGTCTACCTCAGCGGTGAGCCTGACGGCACCGAGGCGACCCTGGTGGCCCTCGACGGCTCCGGGCGCCGCGAGTTGTTCAGCGGTGCGATCAGCGCGCCCGTGCTCAGCCCCGCCGGCGATCGCGTCGTCTATCGACTGGACACCCCGGCGCCCGGGCTGATCATTGGCCAGAACGAATCACCTGCCGGGGTGTGGGCTTCATCGCTCGACGGCCCCGGGCGTCCGGCGCTCCTCATCGCCGACGTGCCCGCAGATGGCGTGATGGACGACAGCCCGGCCTGGCGCTACACCCCGGTGGGCTGGGCGCTCGACAACCAGCGGGTGGCGCTCTTTGCCTACGACATGGACGGCCCCGCCGTGCCCGGTGGTGAAGTGGTCATCCTTGGCGGCCCGGAGCCGGTGCGCGGCCCCTCGTGCTGCGAGGAGGAGCGCTGGAGCATCGACGGCACGGCGCTGCACGTCTCCGGCGGCTTCCCCGGCCCCGATACACGCATCGGCCTCTTCCGCATCGATGCGCGCAGCGGCATGGAGCGCACCGTCCTCGACCGGGAGGATGGACAGCCACTGCCAGTCATCCGCGCGCCGCGCCAGCTGGCCGATGGGCAGCTGTACGCCTTCGTCGCCACGTTGCCGCCGGACTTCAGCGGCTGGGACTATCCCAGCGAGATGGCGCTGGCCCGCATCGACGCCGACGGCATCAGGCCGCTGGCCCCAGCCGGGCCGACGCCCGCCGAGGTGGTCTGGCGCGAGGACGCCAGCGGGGCGCTGATCGTGACCGTGCCTGCCCACCAGCCTGGCGACAGCCTGGTGGGCCAGATCCTCTGGCAGCCAGCCAGTCAGCGCGCCGCGCTGCCGCTGCCCGCCCGTGGCTTCGCGGTAGCCTGGGCGACCAGCGAGCTCGCCGCGGGCGACTGTGGCCAGTTCAACCCGATCAGCTACCAGGACGAGGCCACCCGTCGCTTCAGTCCGGAAGCCCGCGACCTGCAGCGCCGGCTTGGCGCGCTGGGCTTCGACCCCGGCGCTACCGACGGGCTCTATGGCGCGCGGACCCGCGCCGCCGTTATGGCCTTCCAGCAGGCCCGCGGGCTCGCTGCCAGCGGCGATGTCGACTGCGCGACCTGGCAGGCGTTATTGCGCAGGCCATAATCGTATTATGAATTCCACGCGTGCTTCGAGCCTCGAAGGGCTGATCCGGGCCATTCACAACGCGCCGCCGCGCCTGGTCTATGCTTTCACCGGGGCGGGCAGCCTGGCGCTGCACCAGTTGCACGCGGTGGCCGGCTCGTCGCGCACCGTGCTGGAGGCCGTCGACTGTTACGCGCCGCGCAGCCTGGCCGCGCTCGTAGGCGGCCCGCCCGCCCAGGCCGTGAGCGCCGCGACCGCCGAGGCGCT
>DAOUBZ010000579.1:0-3058 GCA_034432515.1 Chloroflexaceae bacterium
GCAGCGGTGTCCTCGCGACCAGCGACCTCACGGCCGACCCGGCGCTGGCCGCCGCTGCCGCCGGCGCCACTCTGGCCCCGGGCCTCCCGCCGACCCAGGCCGCCCGCTGCATGCTTGACGCGATCGACGTCTGGCTGCCGAATGTGCTCAGTGGCTCGCTCGACCAGGCCGAGGCCCCCGCGCGTATGCAGCGCGAGGCCGATGCCTGTCTGGCCCGCTTTGCCGATGGGCTGTAACAAATCGCCCGCAGCGAACGTAGATCCAACGGAGACACCAGCACACAGGGCGCCGTGCAGCCGGCTCTCGCCGACGCCCGGCTCGGAGGTCATATGCTGTGCCCATCCTGCGGCGCGGAGGTTCCCGACGACGCACAGTTCTGTATCGAGTGTGGGGCCAGCCTGCGCCCCGCCGCTACCGGCGCGACCACGTCACTGCCGCGCTGGGGCGAAACGCTTGTCCGTTGCGGGGTTTGCGGGGCAGACAATCCTGAGCGGGCCACCTACTGTGTTCGCTGCGGCGCAATGCTTAAGGGCGCGGTGGCTATCCCTGGCCCCGGCGATACCGACCGCCTGGCCGGGCCTACGGCGATGCCTGCGCCCGCGCCAGCGCGACCCTGGCGACGCAGTGCTCGAGGGGATATCGCCGGCCTGGCGATCATCCTGATCGGGATCGGGGTGTTGCTGCTCTCGCGGATGCCCTTCTGGCCCGGCATCCTCTTCGTGATTGGCGTCAGTTCGTTCGTCACCGAGGCGTCGCGCGGGCGCATCTTCCAGGGTGTCGGCAGCGTGCTCTGGCTGTTCGGGATCGCGATCCTGTTCCTGGTGCCACGGCTGTGGTGGCCGGGCCTGCTCGTGCTGATCGGCCTGTCCGTCTTGCTTGGCATGATCCAGCGTTCGCTTCGCAACCCGTGACCCGCAGTCTGATGCAACATCCGGGGGGTAAGCCCCAACCCCAAGTTTGTCCGTTGGTTTTGGCGGCGTAGCCGCCAAAACCAACGGACAAACAGCTCGGGGGGCAGCTGCGCTGGTCCAGACTCCACCGCGAGAGGCGGATGGGTCATTGCATTTGACACGCCCTGGCCCTTGCACTACACTGCTCCATTATCCGCGGCCGGGTTGCGCTGGTCCAGACTGTAACCTTTCGCCACCCCGCCCACGACGTCCTCCACTACTCCTATGGGCCGCATCATTGCCGTTACGAACCTGAAGGGCGGGATCGGCAAGACCACCACGGTCGTCAACCTGAGCGCCGGGCTGGCGCTCAAGGGCGCCCGTGTGCTCCTGGTCGATGTTGATGCCCAGGGCAACCTGGCTATGGCCCTCGGGGCACAGCCACGGCGCACGCTCTACGAGGTGCTGGTGGACGGGGCGCAGGCCGCCGATTGCCGCACGGCGGTGCGCCCGAACCTCGACTTGATCGCCGCCGACGCGACGCTGCTCACCGCCCAGCCCACCATCGCTCGCCGCCCCGACTGGCCCCGGGTGCTCGAACAGGCGCTGCGCCCCCTGCGCGCCGAGTACGACTTCATCTTGATCGATTGTGGCGGCTCACTCACCGTGCTCAATCTCAACGCCCTGAATGCGGCCAGCGATGTGGTGGTGCCCACCACGGTCGAGCCGTTCTCGATCCGTGGCCTGGAAATGCTGGTGACCCAGATCACCCGCGTCAAGGGCGGTGCCGGCAGTCTGTGCGCAATCGTGCCGACGCTGTTCGACGCCCGCACTCGCCAGTCACAGGAGTTACTCGAGCAGCTCCAGGCCCGCTATGGCCAGCTTGTCACCGCGCCGATCCGGGTCAATGTGCGCCTCTCCGAGTCGTCGGCCCTTGGGCAGACGATCTACGAGTACGACCCGCGCTCCCGTGGGGCCATCGACTATGCGCAACTGGTCGAGCGCCTCAGTGAGCTGTGGGGCTTTGCGCCCGCGGCCACGGCCGGCACGCCCCATCCAGCGCGCCCGGCACCGTCCGTCCCCGCCGCGCCGAAGGTTGCAATCGCGCCGCAGTCCGTCACTCCGCCACCCGCGAGCCCGGTGCGGCCGGCGCCAGCGCCCGTGAGTGCCGAGCCGGTGGTTACCGGCGCGGGGAGCATGCTTTCCCTCGCCTGCCCCAACTGCGGTGGCCCGCTGCGCCGCGCGACCGTGGCTGGTTACCGCGTCGCCTACTGCGACCACTGTCGCTACCGGCGCCAGGAGCTCGCCGGCGGCACCCGTCGCTAGCAGCCAGCAGGCAAGCAGCCCGATGCATACGCAGCGCCTCGCCCCTGTCACCCTGATCCTGATGCTGGTGGCCGGCCTGGCGCTGGCATGGCTCACCCACGACATGCCACTGGCTCCGGCGCGCGGACGTGAGTTGCTGCGTGCCGATGCGCTGAGCGCCCTGCTGCTGATCGTGGCGGCGGCGCAGGCCCTGGCTGGCATGGCGCTCGGCGCACCGCGCCCATGGTTCGTCACACTCAGGGCCGCGCTGGTCGGCCTGGCCGCCCTGAGCGGCCATCTGGCGGCAATCGGGGGCATACTGCTGGTGGCCAGTCTGGTGCCTGGCTCGACGGCTGGCCCGGCGGCGGGCCAGCTACGTGGATGGGCGACAGCACCCTGGCTGGCGCCGCTCCTCGCGACGGGTGGCCTGGCACTCATCGGGCTGATCGGCGGCGAGTGGCACTACGCAGCGCCGGCCGCCGGCAGCGGGCTCAATAGCCTCAGCTTCGGGCTGCTGCTCCTTGCGGCGCTGCTGGCCCTCGGGGTCGTTGCCCTGCCCGGCGCGCAGCCACCCGCCGGCGAGCCGCTCCTTGCTGCCGGCTGCCTCTACGCGCTGTTGCGGCTGTTCAGCCTGGGGCCCTGGAACCTGGGCTGGCTGCTCGCCGCACTGCTGGTGGGTGGGGTGATCGCGCTCTGGGCTGCCTGGCGCGCTGCGGCTGTCCCGCCGGCTCGCGCCGCACCCTGGCTGGGGCTGGCACTCGGCGGTCTGGTGCTGGCAGGGGCCGGGCTCGGCTCAGGGGCCGGACTCACCGCTGCGGGCTATGCGCTGCTGCTCGGCCCCGTGCTGCGCCTTGGCCTGGATC
>DAOUBZ010000580.1:0-5210 GCA_034432515.1 Chloroflexaceae bacterium
ACCTTTTTTCGCATTGCAATGGGCTGAGGCGCTTCATCCCACCCGTGAACGGTGTGGGCTTTCGCGCCAAGGTTTCTGTAAGGCCGAAGCACTGGCTGCGCCACTGCTTCAGCCCCACCGGCGCCGGTCATACCCGCTCAACGTGGGGCGCCGAGCGCCGCCTGCAGCGCGGCGACCGACTCGGCCGGGCTGCGCTGCGGTGTGAAGAATGCCGAACCGACCACGGCGACCGTGGCCCCCGCGTCGCGGAGCGGGCCGATCGTCGCGGAGTTGACGCCGCCATCGACCTGCAGGGCCACCCGATCGAGGCCCCGTGCGTCCAGGATACGGCGGAGGCGTGCCACTTTGTCCAGACAGCTCGGAATGAAGGCCTGGCCGCCGAAGCCGGGGTTGACACTCATCACCAGCGCCAGATCCAGTTCGGGGAGTATCTCTTCCAGGGCGCTGAGCGGTGTCGCCGGGTTGAGCGCGGCGCCCGGGCGCGCGCCAAGCGCCCTGATGGCCTGCAGCGTGCGGTGCAGGTGCGGGCTGGCCTCAACGTGCACGGTCACATACTGGCAGCCGGCGGCGACGAACTCCTCAATGTAGCGTTCCGGCTCCACGATCATCAGGTGGGCGTCCAGCACGGCGCCGTAGCGCTCGGCGAGGGGGCGCAGGGCGCGCACCACCAGCGGCCCGAAGCTGATGTTCGGCACGAAGCGCCCGTCCATCACGTCGAGGTGCAGCCAGCGGATGCCGGCCTCGAAGGCAGCCTCGACCTCGGCGCCCAGGCGTGTGAAGTCGGCGGTAAGGATCGATGGGGCGATGAGCATGTGCTGCGACCGCAACAGGGGGAGCGTTGTTGCTCCGGCGGCTCCTGGTCAGTGCGAAGGGCTGTGGCTGGAGCACGGCGCTTGCTGCGCGCCAGCGCTCACCGTGATGTGCTGAACCCCCCCCTCGCTAGCCACGATCAGGTCAGTGGCGAGCCCGAGGAAGAGCCCGTGTTCAACGATCCCGGCGCGCCGCTCCAGGGCGAGGGCCAGTCCCTCCAGATCGTCGATCGGCCCGAAGGCGCAGTCGAGGATCAAATGGCCCTGGTCGGTACGGTAGTAATCGCCATTGCCGGTGCGCCGGAGGGTGGGGCGCGCGCCGAGCCCGGCAACGAAGCGCGCGGTGGCCTGGGCGCCGAAGGGGATGACCTCCAGCGGTAGCGGGAAGATCGTACCGAGGGCCGGCGACAACTTGGTCGCATCAACCACGATCACCTCGCGGCGCGAGGCCTGAGCGACCATCTTCTCGCGCAGCAGGGCGCCACCGCCGCCCTTGATCAGATTGACGCGCGGGTCGACCTCGTCCGCCCCGTCGATCGTCAGGTCCACCGTCACACAATCATCGAGGGTGGTGAGCGGGATGCCCAGGGCGCGCGCCTCGTCCTCCACGCTGGCTGCGCACGGCACGCCGACCACATCGCGCAGCGCGCCGCTCTTGAGCAGTGCGGCGATGCGCCGCACGGCGTGGATGGCTGTGCTGCCGACGCCCAGGCCCACCACCATGCCCGACTCGACCAGCTGCACGGCCTGTTCGGCCGCCAGCCGCTTCAATTCGTCCCGCCGATCCGCATCCATGGTCGATCCTTACTTGCTGCACGCGAGCAGAGCGGTTGCACGCCCACATTATACCCAGGTCGGATCCAGAGCCGTTGCAACCTCCGCCTCCCGCGGTGGGATATGGGGCGGCTACGCTGCCCCACGAGGTGTGTTCGTTGGTATTCGCGGCGTAGCCGCGAATACCAACGAACAGCCTGGGGCTTGCCCCAATCACGCACCACTGGCAGCCAGCTACGGCCCGCTGCCGGGTGGGATGGGCTGCGGCAGGGTCGGTGGGAGTGGAAGCGCCGGTTGGGGCGAGGCCGGGGTTGGTTGGGGAGCTGGCTCGCTGGGTAGCGGCTGGGCGGGCGGCGCCGTGGTCGGCTCAGGCTGGGCGGGCGGCGCCGTGGTCGGCTCGGGCGCCGCTCCATCGGCGCCGGGGGGGGGTGCCAGGCTTTCCTCGGGAGCGCGCACACCGAGGATCACACTGGTGCCCGGGAGGATCCAGTCGCCAGGGGCTGGTACCGTGCTCACCACCGCATAGGGTGCGAACTGGTCGAACACGTCGGGGATCTTGGCCCGCGTCTGGTAGTCGACGTAGATCAGCTCGGGGCCGACCCCCAGGGTGGCGAGCAGGGAACGGGCCTGATTCTCGCCGAGCCGCTTGAGGTCGGGCATCATGATCGCCCCGTAGACGGGCGGGACGGGCACCGGAGGCTCAAACATGGCCGCTTCGCAGGCCGGCAGGTCGTTTACCCGTTGTGCCCCGCCGGCGGCGCCGCCCTGCCACTCGAAGCGCTCCTTCATGTCCGGGTCGGGTCTGGGGGTGTTCCAGATAAAGACGGTGCGCGTGAGCCCGGCGGGATAGCTGGCCCCTTCCACCGGGCGGCAGTAGCGCGCCGCCGGCGCCGGTTCCTCGCTTCCTGCCGCGTCGCCGCCTTCACCGGCTGGCACCAGCTGGCCGTCGCGGGTCCACTCGTTTTCGTTGGGGATGCGCACCACGGTGACCCGCTGGAACGCGTCGCACGGCACCTTAACCTGGGCCAGCAGCTGGTCCAATTCAGGTCCGGCAGGCAGGCTCACGGTGGGCGTGATCAGCGCGGTGAGCATCGTGCGGGTGAAGAGCTCCTCGCTGTAGCCACCGTAGGGCCCTGGCAGCGCACAGATTGGGCGCCGTATGACGCTGCCGTCTTCGGGCAGTTGGAACTCGGTGGGGATCACCCGGTCGGCAAAGGGCGCGGCAAACAGCGCCCGGTAGCGCGGGTCGTCCTTGATCCAGGTGAAGAGCTCCTCCATCACATTGCGCCAGATGATGCCGCCACCGGTGAGGCTCTCTACCCGGGCGGTAGGCTCGTTGTTGTTGTTGCCCGTCCAGACGCCGACGGTGACGAAGGGCGTATAGCCAGCGGCCCAGGCGTCGCGCCAGTCGTTGGTCGTGCCGGTCTTCACCGCAGCGGGCAGCGAGAGCTTGAGCGGGCTGTTGAGGCCCCACACCGGCTGGCGTGCCCGGTCGTCGCTCAGCATGTCGCTGATCAGCGAGACGAGCGCGGGGTCGACCACCTGCTCGCCACGGCGCGGGGTGAACTCTTCGATCAGCTGGCCGTTGCCATCGGTGATCTGCAGCACCGCCACGGGCGGATAGTAGCGCCCGCCGCTGGCGAGGGTGTTATAGGCCGTGGTGAGCTCAAGCGGCGTGACCTCGCCGCCGCCGAGGGTCAGGGCCAGGCCGTAGAAGTCCTTGCCCCGCTTGAGCCCGCTCTTGATCCCGACGCGGTCGAGCAGGTTGAGCGTCTCCTGGATGCCGGCGTACTTGAGCGCCTTGACCGCGGGCAGGTTGAGCGAGTTGGCCAGCGCGGTGCGGATGCGCACCGGGCCATTGAAGCGGCCATTGTAGTTCAACGGCGCGTACCACTCGCCAAAGCCGGTATCGCTGATCGGGAACTCAGTCGGCACGTCCCAGAGCACGGTCTCCGGGGTCATACCGCGTTCCATGGCCGCGAGGTAGGTGAAGGGTTTGAGCGCCGAGCCGGGCTGGCGCTCGCGGGTGGTCACGTTGACCTGGCCGTCGAGCACATTGCCCTTCTCGCCGGGGGTGCGGGTCGGTTCCACCGCGTTGTAATCGATGCTGCCGGCCATGGCCAGGATCTGGCCGGTGTTGGGCTGCATCACCACCACGGCGGCATTATGGATGTTGCGCTCCTGCAACTCGCTGATGCGCTCGTAGGCCTTCTCCTGCACCATGCGCTGCAGGTTCAGATCGAGCGTCGTCGTGATGCGCAGGCCGCCGCCGAAGAGCGTCTCCTGGCCATAGCGCTCCTGCAGCAGATCGCGCACATAGAAGACGAAGTGGGGCGCGTTGAGCGGCACTTCCTGGGGCGCGAAGCGCAGAGGTTCGGCAATGGCAGCGCGGGCCGCAGCCTCGGTGATGTAGCCGTCCTCGACCATGCGTCGCAGCACCGCCACCTGGCGCCAGCGTGGTGCGGGAATGCCATCAGGCAGCACGTAGCTGTCTGTGAGCCAGCCCTGGCCGAGTTGGACGCCCGGCAGGTAGCCGCCCTGCTCGTCGCGCTCCAGGTAGTTGATCGGATTGTAGACGCTGGGCAACTGCGGCAGGCCGGCAAGCAGCGAGGCCTGGTTCAGGTTCAGGTCGCGGGCCCGCACGCCGAAGTAGACCTCGCTGGCTGCCTCGATGCCATAGGCCAGGTTGCCGTAGAAGTTCTCATTGAGGTAGAGCTCGAGGATCTCGTCCTTGCTGTAGAGCTTATCGAGCTCCTGGGCCAGGATGATCTCCTTGAGCTTGCGTTCGTAGCGCCGCTCGGGCGCGCGTTCGGCGTCGGTGAGCACGCTGTTCTTGATCACCTGCTGGGTGATCGTCGAGGCGCCGCCGGTCTCCTCGCCCGCCTGCAGACTGCTGAGCAGGGTGCGAACAATGCCGTTGAGGTCGATGCCGGGGTTGGTATAGAAGCTCTTGTCCTCCACCGCGATGGTGGCCTGGATGAGCAGGGGCGCGACGTCGTCGATCGTGACCTTGGTGCGCTTGCCCGTATCGAAGAACTCGTAAAGCAACTCGCCGTTACGGTCAAAGATGCGCGACGACTGGAAGAGTTGGCGGTTTTCGAGCGCGGCCAGGCGTGGCGTAAGGCTGGCCGCGGTGCCGGCATAGGCCGCGTAGGCGAGGCCGGCAACCCCCAGGGTAACGGCCAGCGCCCCGAGCAGGATTACGCCGAAGAACTGCGCGGCAAACCGTGGTATCGGCAGGCCGGCCGCAGTGGTGCGCCGGCCGATCAGCCCGGGGAAGGCTGGCCGCCGCGGCACCCGGTGGCCGCCGTAGGTGCGTCGGGAGTAGCGATCTCTAAGCATAACCTCCCAGCATTGCTGCCAGAACAAACCGCCCAAGTATAACACAGGCCTTCTGAGCAATGGCTGACAGGGTGGTGATGGGTCAGGGCTGGTGCAGAGCCCCTGAGGCAGCACAGTCGCCCCACACCCCGCCGCTACCAGGGGTAGGTTTTTGGGGAGTTGCGCCCCCAGGCTCCACATACCCCACCCCCCTACCCCCTCCTTTCAAGGGTAGAGTTTTTGCTAGGCCGCATTGGAAAGCGGTCGATAGGCTGAAGGACGTTCGACATGGGTGTCAAGACTTTT
>DAOUBZ010000581.1:0-19017 GCA_034432515.1 Chloroflexaceae bacterium
GGCCTCCCGCCCGCATGCGGGCCGGAGGCCCGCGTACCCGGGTTTGCCAGCAGTATTGTGCAACTCCCTCCTCCGGCGCGTGAGCAGAATGGTATAATCCCCGCGGCTACCTGCCAACGCTGAAAGGAGCGCAACGTGAGCGCCATGAAGTGGAACAGCCCCCCGCCAATGCAGATCGATGTGACCAGGACCTACAAGGTCACCATGGAGACCACGAAGGGCACGATCGAGTTGGAGTTGTACCCCCAGCACGCCCCGCAGACGGTCAACAACTTTGTCTTCCTCGCCAACGAAGGCTTCTACGATGGGGTGGTCTTCCACCGGGTGATCAAAGACTTCGTCATCCAGGGCGGCGACCCGACTGGCACCGGCACCGGCGGCCCCGGCTATCGCTTCCGCGATGAGACCATGGGCAACCCACTGACCCACGAGCGTGGCGTGATCTCGATGGCCAACGCCGGCCCCAACACCAACGGCAGCCAGTTCTTCATCGTCTACAAGCCCCAGCCGCACCTCAACGGCAAGCACACCGTCTTCGGCCGTGTTACCAGCGGCATGGACGAGGTCTGTGATGCGATCGTCCAGGGCGACAAGATGCTCAAGGTGACGGCGGCGCCCCTCTAGGGCGGCTCAGCCCTCACGTCCCGGAGGGCCGGCACTGCAGTGCCGGCCCTCCGGGGCGTTTGCCTCCTGTGCATCCGCTGGACATCCCCTGTGTTGCGGTCTCCCCCATTGACGCAACCATTTCACCTCCTATAATCTGTTCTTAACGTACCTCACCCAACTATCACCGCCTACCCCTTAGGCGGCGCATCGGATTTGTCGAGGAGGACAGCTATGCGAGCGTACGGACCGGAAAGGCTTCACACCATCGGCATATTTGGTCACCTCGGCAGCGGCAAGACAACGCTGGCCGAGGCAATGCTGATGACCGCCCACGCAATCCCGCGGATGGGGCGCGTCGAGGACGGGTCGACTACGAGCGACTTTGACCCCGACGAGCACCGCCGCGGGATGTCTGTCTCCCTCTCCGTGCTGCCCCTGGAGTGGAACGACGACAAGATCAATCTGATCGATACCCCCGGCTTCGCCGATTTCGCCGGCGATATGGCCGCCGCGATGCGCGTGATCGATGGCGCGATCATCGTGCTCGACGCCTCGGCCGGGGTTGAGGTCGGCACCGAACTGGTCTGGGAGATGGCCGTTCATAACAAGGCGCCGCGCATCCTCTTCGTAAACAAGCTCGACCGCGACAACGCCAACTTCTACCAGGTGATCGAGCAGGCCCGCGAGCGCCTCGATGCCGCGGTCATCCCGATGCAGATCCCGATCGGTGCCGGCAAAGATTTCAAGGGCATTATCTCGCTGCGCCAGCAGCGGGCCTGGCTTGTCTCACCTGCGCACGATGGTGGGTTCATCGAGTCCGATGTGCCCGCTGAGCTCGATAGTGTCATGCACGAGTGGCGCACGGCGCTGATCGACAAGATCGCCGCGACCAACGATGACCTGATCGAGCGCTACCTGGAGGGCGGCGAAGATGCGCTCACCCGCGAGGAGTTGCTGATCGGTCTGCGCGCCGGGATCGCCGATGGCTCGATCGTGCCGGTCTTCTGCGGCTCGGCCACCGAGGTTGCCGGCATCCAGCAGTTGCTCAACGGCATCGTCGATAGCATCCCCTCCGCGGCGCGCCGTGAGGTGGTTGCAACTGATCTGGCCAGCGGCGAACTGG
This sequence comes from Chloroflexaceae bacterium, assembly GCA_034432515.1. GTDB lineage: Bacteria > Chloroflexota > Chloroflexia > Chloroflexales > Chloroflexaceae > JACAEO01. The sequence goes on from DAOUBZ010000581.1 coordinate 1,730, forward strand.
TTACGCTCAAGCCCGATGCCGCCGAGCCGGTGACCGCCCTGGTCTTCAAGACGATCGCCGATACCTACGGCAAGCTGAGCTACTTCCGCGTCTACTCCGGCCAGGTGCAGGCCAACTCCACCCTCAGCAATAGCCGCACGCGCAAGGATGAGCGCATCGGCCACGTCTACGCTATCTGTGGCAAGGAGCAGAAGGACGTTGAGAGCATCGGCCCTGGCGATATCGGAGTGGTCACCAAGCTCGCCGAGACGGCGACCAACGATACGCTCTGCGCCCCCGGCCGCGCACTGCAGCTTGAGCCGATCGTCTTCCCGGCGCCCGCCTTCATTGCTACGGTCAAGCCCCAGAGCCGCGCCGATCTCGATAAACTCGGCAGCGCGCTGAGCCGCATGATTGAGGAGGACCCGACACTGGTCGCCTCACGCGACCCGCAGACGGGCGAGACGCTGCTCGCCGGCCTCGGTGAGAGCCACCTGCAGATCGTTGCCGAGCGCATGAAGCGCAAGTTCGATGTGAGCATCGATATCGACCTGCCGCGCATCCCCTACCGCGAGGCCATCCGTGGCCGGGCCGAGGCCCAGTACCGCCACAAGAAGCAGACCGGTGGCGCCGGCCAGTTCGCCGACGTCTCGCTGCGGGTGGAGCCCCTGGAGCCGGACCCGGACCGCGAGGACCCGCTTGAGTTTGTCAATGAGGTGGTGGGTGGTGTGATCTCGCGCGGCTTTATGCCGGCCATCGAGAAGGGTGTGCGCGAGGCGATGGCCGAGGGCCTGCTCACCGGCAGCCCGCTCTCCGACGTGCGTGTGGCGGTCTTCGACGGCAAGGAGCACCCGGTCGACTCCAAGGAGATCGCGTTCAAGATTGCCGGCAAGGAGGCCTTCAAACTGGCCGCCCAGAAGGCCGGAGTCTACCTTATGGAGCCGATCTATACCCTCGAGATCGTCGTTCCCGACCAGTACGCCGGCGACATCATGAGCGATATGAGCACGCGGCGTGGCCGGGTGCTCGGCATGCTGCCGGCGGGTGGCGGTCGCACGACGATCAGCGTGCAAGCGCCCCTCGCTGAGATCCAGCGCTATGCCACCGACCTGCGCGCGATCACCCAGGCCCGTGGGCGCTTCGCGATGCGCTTCTCGCACTACGAGGAGGTGCCCGGCCACCTGGTCGATGCGATCGTTGCCCAGCACAAGAAGGAGCTCGAGGCCGCCAACGCTCACTGATGCTGTCAGCCGCTGTCGCCTCCGCGGGCTACCGCACACGTGTGGTAGCCCGTTTCCTTGCGCTCGTGTCGCCTGTGCTACAATAGGCCGCGCCGGGATAGTTCCGCAGAAGGAGATCCCCCCATGAACAAGAAGACCGTCCGCGACGTTGAGTGGGCCGGTAAGCGCGCGCTGGTGCGCGTCGACTTCAACGTGCCCCAGGACGAGGCCGGCAACGTGACCGACGACACGCGCATCCGCGCCGCGTTGCCGACGATCCGCTACCTGCTGGAGCAGGGTGCCAATGGCGTGGTGCTCATGTCGCACCTGGGCCGCCCCAAGGGCAAGGTCAACCCCAAGTACAGCATGCGCCCCGTGGTTGAACGGCTCTTCGAGTTGCTCCCCGAGGCCCAGGAGGTGCGCAAGACCGAGGCGATCACCGGTGAGGCCGCCGAAGCTGCCGCCGCCGCGCTGCAACCCGGCGTGGTGCTCATGCTTGAGAACACCCGTTTCGACCCGCGCGAGGAGAAGAACGACCCCGCGATGGCTGAGGAGTTGTCCCGCCTCGGCGATGTCTTCGTCAACGATGCGTTCGGTGCCGCCCACCGCGCCAACGCCTCAACCGAGGGCGTGGCCCACTTTCTGCCCGCCGTGGCCGGCTTCCTGCTCGAGAAGGAGTTGGAGTACATCGGCGGCGCACTCGAGCACCCGAAGCGCCCCTTCGTCACGATCATCGGCGGTGCCAAGATCAGCGACAAGATCGGCGTGATCGAGAACCTGCTCGGCAAGGTTGATGCGCTGCTCATCGGTGGCGGGATGGCCAATACCTTCCTGCTCGCCGAGGGCAAAGCTATGGGCGACTCGCTGGTTGAGCAGGAGAGCCTTGAGGTTGCCCGCGACCTGATCGCTAAGGCCCGCGCCGCCAATGTGCGCCTGCTGCTGCCCGTCGACGCGATCATCGCCGATGCCTTCAGCGCCGATGCCCAGACCCAGGTGGTCAGCGTTGATGCGGTGCCCGCCGGCTGGCGCGTGCTCGACATTGGCCCCGAGACGGTCGAGCGCTACCGTGCGGAGATTGCCGGCGCCCAGCTGGTGATCTGGAACGGGCCGATGGGCGTGTTCGAGATGGAGCCCTTCGCTGCCGGCACGCGCGCGATCGCCAGCGCCATGGCCGACGCGGCCGCCCGTGGCGCCACTACAATCGTCGGCGGCGGCGACTCGGTGGCCGCAGTGGAGCAGGCCGGGCTCGCCGAGCAGATGTCCCACGTCTCCACCGGCGGCGGCGCCTCGCTCGAACTGCTCGAGGGCAAGATCCTGCCGGGCGTGGCCGCCCTCCAGGACAAGTGAGGCGAGGAGGCGAGGAGACGCTGCACCGTCCGCACGAAGCCACCCCGATTCACCCATTCGCCACCCCGACGGTGAAGCGACGGCCCGCCGGGCCGTCGCTTCACCGTCGGGCCTGGCGGGCACGCCTACGGCGCCGCCTGGGTCGTATCCATGTCGGCGTCGTCGGGCCAGGGCTCCTGGTTGCCGGCCCAGTCGCGGGCACGGACCCGGAAGGCAAAGTGCTTGCCCTCGTCCGGGCCGAACCAGGCCGTGGTTTCGCTGATCCCCAGCTTCCAGTCGCTCCAGCCACCGCGCGGGAGCATGCGCACCTGCACGTCGTAGCTGGCAACGCCACTCAGATCGTCCGTGCCGCCCCAGCTGACCTGGTAGCCGCTGTCCTTGCGCTGGATGCTCACCACCCTGGTGTCGGGCGCGGCGCTGTCCTGGCGCGGCGCCCAGGCGATGACATCGTAGCGCACGGCGCGCCCGTCATCCCCCGTCAGGTCGCTCAGTTCCACCCGCGGCTGCTCATTCGTTGCCCCGCCAAAATGATAGCTGCCCAGCGAGACCCAGCTGCCGCTCCTGGCGCGCTGGTCCACGCGAACCTCGCTGGTGGCGCCGTCGTGGTGGATCACGTAGCGCGCCGAGGAGGTGGCGGGCTCGCCACACGCGGGGATGTAGGCCCGCAGTTCGTAGAAGCCGGCGGTGGGGAGTTGCGGTGCCCAGCTGGCCGCCGCTGTGGCCCTGGCCGGATTGGTGGTCGAGTAGGTCCAGCGGTGGTTGCCACCGAGCCCGCAGCTCGCCTCGAACCAGGGTTCGCCGCTGGCGCTGAAGCCCACGCCGCCATTGTCCACCGCGATTGCACCGGCCTCCACCTCGACCGGCGCGGGGGGTGGGCCGGGTGGCGGGCTGGCCGGGGGCGTGGCCGGCGCGGGTACGCTGATCGGCACGGCATTGCCCGGCCCGGGGTCCACGCCGAGCCAGAGGAAGGTCACCTCGACCCAGTCGCTGCGGGTCATGCCCAGATCATCCCAGAAGGTGCCATCGGCGATGTCAATGCCATTAGGTTCGCGGATGCGGCGCCCGCGCTCATCGAGGCCACCATTGTAGCCGTGCAGCACGGCAGCCTGGGCCATCGGCATGCCGACCGGCAGGTCCTTGTAGCGGCGGGTGGGGCTCCAGTAGTCATCTTTGGTGTTCCAGGGACCCACGTCCCACACCGGCACGACCACCGTGCGCCCGTTGTAGGTGAGGCGCACGCGGAACTTATCGGAGCCGCGGGGGGCGAGCACGCTCCAGGATGGTAGGGCCACGAAGCGGTCGCGGGGTCTGATGATGTGGCCGTTGGCCGTCATCTGGCCAACCAGCCCCTCGCGGGTGGCGAAGATGCGGTAGGTGGGGGCGAGGGCTTGCCGTTGCTCCTCAGCGGCAGGGCCGGCATCGACCCGGGACGCCATGGCGGCCAGCAGGGCGAGGATGGCCAGGCCGAGCATGTGTCGTAGCATGCCTGCGCTCACTCCACCGTGAGATTCTTCAACGACGGGATGGCGGCGATCCAGATTGGCCCGCGGTTGAGCGCAATCTCGCGGTCGTTGCGATCGAAGAGCCGCAGTTGGGCAAAGCCCGCGCCCTTGCGCCAGGTCGCCTCCAGCATCCGGCCATCGATGAAGACGCGAGCCGGGCCTTCACCGATCACATCCTGCTGGATGCGCTGCTTGGGATCACCGGGGATCGGTCGCTCGGGGACCTCGAGCACCACTACGTTCTTGAAGCGCAACTGCTCACCGCTGACGGCATCGACGTGGGGCCGCTGCTGGCGAAAATAGAGGTAGCTGTTGCTGACAGCATCGTAGCGCCAGCCGACATAGGCCTCTTTGTAGATGAAGTAGTAGCTGAGGCGCTGCGCAACAGGGCGGGGCGCGGGCGTGTCGCGCTTGAGCTGGAAGCCGATCTCGCGCAGGTTTGGCGTCTCGCTCCGCTGAGCGTCGAGAAAGCCGGCGATCGCGGCACTGGAAGTGTAGAGGTTGTGCGGCGCCGCCCGATCGCTGCTCCGGCGGAACGCGGTGCCGGCGTTGCGGCGCAGCGCGTCCATATCAATGATCTCAACCGAGGTCTGCGCCATGGTCAGCGCATCGGGTGCGCCACCGGCATGCACATAGACCCCGCGCAGCCCCTTGGCCCATTCCACAAAGTAGGACCGGGCGCTGCGCACCGGGCCGATCGTCTGCAACTCCGGGGTGATGCCAGGCACATAAACCGCCATGTAGCGGGTGATCCCGAACTCGGCTAGCGCCTCAAAGACGATCGCCGCCTGGTTCAGCCCGGTCTGAGGATAGGCCTTGGGGTGATTGTCGATCATCACCGTATAGGGGCGGCTGGTGACGCTGCCCCGCGGGATCGCCAGACTACTCGGCGTGGGGTCGCTGGCCGTTTGCGCGGTGGCAGGTGCGGCGCCGGCGAGCACGGCCAGGGCCAGCAGCAGCACGAGGCCCGTACGGTACAGAGTTCTGCGCATCGTTTCGATCTTCCTTCCGCGAACGTGGCGGGTAGGGTTGGAAAACGCGCGTATTCTAGCACATCCTGGGTTACGGTGCCGCAACCGCGCCAGGTGGCGCATCCGGCACGTTCCGTGTCACCCTGAGCGAAGCGAAGGGTCCCGGTCGAGATGCTGAGCGAAGCGAAGCATGACACGTGACTTGGCGGATGCACCACTGAGCGTAGCAGCCCACACGATGATCAGTTTGTCAGCGCCATGTAAGCGCCCTGTCATCTTCCCGTCACCTACGAGCTCCGGTCGGACCCCTGCGCAGGGGTAGTGTAGAGCCAGGCGATACCACCTCTGGGATCGTGTCTCAGCGTAGGAGTACGACCATGCGCGGACAATCGCAGCGCAGTACGCGGATCGTGATCGGAAGCCTGGCGGGGGCGCTCGCGCTTCTGCTCGCGCTCTGGACGTGGGGCAGCCTGGCCAGCTCGGCGAGTCTGACTGCGACACCAGCCGCACCACAGCAAAACGACACCGTCACACTCGTGGGCACGGGCTTCTCACCCGGTGAGACGGTGTCGATCTGGATTACCTACCCGGACTTCTCGGTCTATGGGGTTGCCGAAGTTGTCACCAATGGTGACGGGGCCTTTGATTTTCCCTACGTGCCCGACTTTCTCGGCGCCACCTTCACCCCGATCGGGCGCTACACCTACACCGCCTTCGGTCAGCGCAGTGGCCGCGAGGTCTACGCAACGATCGATGTGCGGGTCGATCAGGCCCCCGGTCCCTCCAGTGGGGTCACGTTGAGGGCGGAACCGCTGCGCGACAGCCAGGGCAGCGTCTACGTCTTCCGGGGCAGCGGCTACGGCAGCAACGAGGCGGTGGCCGTCTGGCTGCGCTACCCTGACTTCACGGTCACCGATCTCGGGCAGATCCAGGCGGGGCCGGGCGGGCAGATCGAGTACGTGCTCGCCATGGGCGGCGCGCCGATCGGCCGGTATGCCCTGACCGCCCGTGGCGTGGCCAGTGGCGCCAATGGGATTGCCGAGTTCGACCTGCAGGTGGCCGATCTGACCGTCGCCGCCGGCCCGGCCCGCCTCACCGTCGGCCCGACGCCCGATACCCAGCGCAGCTACGCGGTCTTTACCGGTAGCGGCTTTCAGCCGGGTGAGATCGTGACCGTCTGGGTGACCCTGCCCGACTTCTCGACCCTCTGGGTCGGCGATGTGGAAGCGGATGCGGGCGGCGCGTTCAGCGCCACGCTCTACCTGAGCGAGCAGGAGCCGGCGGGCCCGCGCACCTACACCGCCTTTGGCAATACCAGCGCACGGCGCGCAACCGCCGAGTACACCCTGCTGCCCGGTGGCGGCCCCGAGTTCCTGCCAGCTGTTGAACTGGAGCCCAACGCGGTATGCGAGGGCGACGGCTGCAGTTGAGATCGCTCGGTCCAGGACCGCGAGGCCGAAGCAGCAACAACACCGCTGCTTCGGCCTCGCGCGTTATCCTCAGCCGACCGGCTCCTCCTCGGGCGACGGCGGCGGGATCGGCAACTCCGTCAGCCCGGCCGAGATGGCGGCCTCGATGCGTCGCTTGCGATCCCAGAGGTGTTCCAGTTCGTGGTTGATCGCGATCAGGCGCGGGTGCTCGAGTTCGTCCACGTGGCTGTCCTCGTAGATTACGCGACGCTCCTCCTCCAGGGCATCGATCTTCGTGCTCACTTCGCTGAGCTGGCTCTTCAGGTCGGCCATTGAGCTACCTCCTCGTCGCTACTGGCCCGGTTCCTGAGCTCATCTTAGCACCCCGATCGCCTGGCGACAATGTCCCTGGAGCAAGCCCCGGACCCCAGGTTGTTTATTGGTGGTGGCGGCTGCGCCCCACCACCAACGAACAACCACCTTGTGGAGCAGCACAGGAGGGGTGTGGGGCTTGCCCCGAAGCTGACGCTGCCCGTGGTATACTCTCCCTGGAGCCGCTTCCCTGTACTGCTGGAGGAGAGAGCGATGGCCGAGGCCACGATTGGCGTCATCGGTGGTAGTGGGCTCTATGCAATGGAGGGCCTGCAGGAGATCGAGGAAGTTGCGCTGACGACACCCTACGGCGCGCCGAGCGATGCCTTCGTGATCGGGAGCCTCGCCGGTCGCCGGGTGGCCTTCCTGCCCCGCCATGGCCGCGGGCACCGCCTCAATCCGAGCGAGGTGCCGAGCCGCGCCAACATCCACGCCTTCAAGCAACTGGGCGTCCGCTACCTCATCTCGGTGAGCGCCGTGGGCTCGCTCCGCGAGGCGTACGCACCCGGCCACGTAGTCGTGCCCGATCAACTCTTCGACCGGACCAAAGGTATCCGCCCGGCAACCTTCTTCGAGGCCGGGGTGGTGGCCCACGTGGGCTTCGATAAGCCCTTCTGCCCGGCGCTCAGCGAGCGGCTCTACGCTGCGGCCAAGGCGGCAGGCGCCACTGTCCATCAGGGTGGCACGCTGGTGGTGATGGAGGGGCCGGCCTTCTCGACCATCGCTGAGAGCGAGGAGAATCGGCGCCGCGGCCATGACCTGATCGGCATGACTGCGCTGCCTGAGGCCCAACTGGCCCGCGAGGCCGAGATCGCCTACGCGACCCTCGCTATGGTCACCGATTACGATGTCTGGCATCCCGACCACGACGCGGTGACGGTTGAGGCGGTGGTCGCCGTGCTGCAGGCGAACGCGACCCTCGCCCAGCACATCGTGCGCCACGCGGTCGACCTGATCGGCGACGGCTTTACGAGCATCGCCCATAATGCCCTCGCGACGGCGATCATCACCAGCCGTGACCATATCACCCCCGAGGCGCGCGAGCGGCTCCGCGTGATCGCCGGCCAGTACCTGTGACGCTCTGCTTCATCGCTGCAGGCAAGCCGTATGCCACCTGAGATCCGCATCATCCCGGTCACCAGCGTGGGTGAGGTTCGTCCGGGCGACGACCTGGCCTCGCTGTTGCTTATGGCGCTGGAGGCCGGTGGCCAGGCCCTGGCGTCCGGCGATGTGCTGGTGGTGACCCAGAAAGTCGTCTCCAAGGCCGAGGGGCGCCTGGTCGATCCCGCCGAGGTGGAGCCCTCGCCCTTCGCGCAGCAGATCGCTGCCCAGAGCCGCAAGGACGCCCGCTATCAAGAGGTGGTGCTCCGCGAGAGCCGGCGCATCGTCAAGATGGCCAACGGGGTGCTGATCACCGAGACGCATCACGGCCTGGTCTGCGCCAACAGTGGGGTGGACGAGTCCAACGTGGCCGGCGGCCGGGTCGTCTGTCTGCTGCCGGAAGATCCGGATGCCAGCGCAGCGCGCCTGCGCGCCGCGCTCCAGGCGGCGACCGGCCTCGCCGTCGCGGTGATCATCTCCGATACCTTTGGCCGGCCCTGGCGCGAGGGTCAGGTGAACGTGGCCATCGGCTGTGCCGGCATCGCGCCACTCACCGATTTCGCCGGTGTCGCCGACCCCTATGGCTACACAATGCAGGCCACGCTGATCGCCGTGGCCGATGAACTGGCCAGCGCCGCCGAGTTGGTAATGGGCAAGATCGATCGGGTGCCCGCGGCGATTGTCCGCGGCTACCTCTATGCACCCAGTGAGGACGCGACGGCCCGCCGCCTGCAGCGCGACCCGCGCGCTGACCTGTTCCGCTAGCTGCGCATGGACTTCTTTACCATCATCCGTGGGCGGCGCTCGGTGCGCGCCTTCCGCCCCGATCCGCTCAGTCACGAGCAGATCAGCGCGGTGCTCGAAGCAGCCCGCTGGGCGCCCTCGCCCCACGGTCGCCAGCCCTGGCGCTTCGTGGTGCTCACCAGCCCCGCGGCGAAGACCCGCCTTGCCGACGCGATGGGCGCGACCTGGCGCCACCAGCTGGCGCTCGATGGCCAGGACGCGGCGACGATCGAGACCCGCTTTCGCAAGTCCCACGAGCGGATTATCGGCGCGCCCGCGGTCGTCCTGCTCTGCCTCTACCTGGCTGACCTCGATCACTACCCCGATGCCGAGCGACAGGCCGCCGAGACGACCATGGCCGTGCAGAGCCTCGGCTGCGCCGCCCAGAACATGCTGCTCGCCGCCTATGCCCTCGGCTTCGATGCCGGCTGGATGTGCGCGCCGCTCTTCTGCCAGGAGACGGTGCGCGCCGCGCTCGGTCTTGCTGCCAGTCTGCACCCCCACGCCCTGATCACACTCGGCTACGCCGCGCGCGACCCGCTGCGCCGCCCCCGTCGCCCGCTCGATGAACTGGTGATACACTGGGAGTAGCCCCCAACACTGCACCCTCATCGCAACAGGCCGCCTATGTCGCGCGACTCCCAGCTCAGCTCCCGCATGGCCGACCAGATCGACGCCTGGACCCGGGTCGGTGATCGGCGCGCGATCTTCCTCGCCTGCTACGCCCGCATGACCGAGCAGATGTTCACGGCGGTCGCGGCTGGCCGTTTCCACGACCCGCACTGGGTCAACGAGCTCATCCACAACTTCGCCGGCTACTACTTCCGCGCCCTCGCGGCCTACGAGGCCGACGACCCGCGGCTCGCCCGGGCCTGGCGTGTCGCCTTCGAGCGCGCCCGCGCCCCGGCCACGCCCGTGGTGGTCAGCCTGCTGCTCGGCGTCAATGCCCACATCAACTACGACCTGGTGCAGGTGCTCGCCGATATGCTCGGCCCCACCTGGGCCGGCCTGACGCCAGAGGCGCGCGGTGAGCGCCACGCCGACTACTGCACCGTCAACGCCGTGATCGCAGCGACGGTGGATCGCGTCCAGGACGAGGTGGTCGAGCCCTATGCCCGTTTGATGCAGCTGCTCGACATCGCCGCCGGGCCGCTCGACGAGTGGTGCACGGCCAGGCTGCTCAGCGGCTGGCGCGCTGATGTCTGGGCCCAGGCGCTGGCGATCGTCGAGGCGCCCGATCTACCCACTGGCCAGGCCTTGCGCCATCGTGCCGATGACCTGGCCCTGGCGCGGGTGCGGCTGATGCTCGAGGGCGGCGAGCTTGGCGCCCGGGTCTTCGGCTACCCCCTGCGCTGGCTGAGCCGGCTCCGCCTGATCTAGCGGAGCTGTGGCATAATTATCGCGCTCGCACGCCCGCTTCTGACCGATGCCCTGCTCACGAGGAGGTGGTTATGCCCCCACATCCGCGCCCCGCGGTTGAGCGACGCTTTGTGCTCGCCATCGTGCTGACGGCGGTGATCCTGGTCGCCGAGGTGGTCGGCGGCATCTGGACCGGCAGCCTGGCGCTGCTCTCCGACGCCGGCCACGTGGCCACCGATATCCTCGCCCTGGGCTTGAGCTTCGTGGCCCTACGGCTCTCGGCGCTACCGCCGGACAACCGTCACACCTACGGCTACCACCGCCTGGAGGTGCTGGCGGCGCTGGTCAATGGCGTGACCCTCGGCGCGATCGCCGTCGGCATCTTCCGCGAGGCCTACCTGCGCTGGCAGACGCCCGAGCCGATCAAGAGCACGGAGATGCTGGTCATTGCCGTGATCGGCCTGCTGGTCAACCTGCTGGTGATCGCGATCCTGGGCGGGCACCACCATCACCACCACGAGCACGAGCACCACGATGCCCACGGGCACGAGCACGCCCACACCGACGTCAACCTGCAGAGTGCCTTTCTGCACGTCGTTGGCGACGCGGTCTCATCGGTGGGCGTCATCGTGGCGGCCGGCATCATCCGGGCCACCAGCTGGTACTGGGTCGATCCGCTGGTCAGCGTCCTGATCGCGGTCATCATTCTGCTGAGCGCCTGGCGCGTGCTGCGTCCGACCCTGCGCCTGCTGATGGAGGGGGTGCCCGAGCGGCTGGACCTGGCGCAGATCGGAGCGACGCTCGCCGAGCCGGCAGCGGTGCGCGGCGTGCACGACCTGCACGTCTGGAGCCTCTGTGCGGGCCACGTGGCGCTGAGCGCGCACATCGTCGTTGATGATCAACCGCTGGGTGAGACGGCTGCGCTTATGCGTGGGCTCAAGCACCGGCTTCGCGAGCAGTTCGGCATCGAGCATACGACCATCCAGATCGAGTGCGAGGCCTGTGGCCAGGGGCGCGCCAGTTGTGGCGAACCGGTTGCGCTGCCGGCCACGCAGCGCTAGCGGGCGCTGTGGCACGGCACGCGCGACGCCCACCTGGAGGGATGAGGAGGCGCGGAGGCGCGGAGGCGGTGAGGCGCGGAGGCGGTGAGGCGAGGCGGCGAGGGCGCGGGGACCTGTGACCATCACGTCCTCGCGTCTTCGCGTCCTCGGGTCGCCGGGTGACCCCGCGACGGGTTACGGGGCGGCGGCGTGCCCGCGTCACGCGTCACCGTCGCCGCGCGGCGTCGCGTCCTCGCCTCGTCGCGTCTTCGCATCCCCGCGTCACCGGGTGACCCTGTGGCGGCGCCAGGCCGAAGCATTCGCCGCGTGGGAGCGCCGTTACCCGGCGTGCGCCGGGGGCGAATGCTTCGGCCCTACGTGGTACGGGGCGGCGGCGTGCCCGTGTCACGCGTCACCGCCGCCGCGCGGCGTCGCGTCCTCGCGTCCCCGCCTCCTCGCGTCATTGCACCATCGCGTCATCACCCTGGCGGCGCACCAACTCATACCAGGCCGAGCTCCACTGCTGATCGCCGACCACCGTGATGCCGCGCTCCACCTGCACGATCTGAAACGTGTCCTGGAACAGGGCCTCGACCACGCCGTCGGGCATACTCACCGCCTCAGGCTCATCCTCGCGCGTGCGCAGGTGGGCGAAGAGCAGGTAGTGTCCCCCCGGGCGGACCAGGCGGGCGACCTCGGCGGCGTAGGCGCGCCGCTCGGCCTCGTCCAGGCCGTGCATGCAACCGACATCGATCGCCAGGTCGTAGGGCTGCTGCAAGAAGTGCAGATCGGTCACCGAGGCGAGATGCAGCCGCACGCGCGCCTCCTGGCCGGCTGCGCGCACACGCTCACGGGCCAGGTCGATCGCCTCGGGCACAAAATCGACCCCATCGGCTTGCCAGCCGCGGGCCGCGAGGTAGATGCTGGCGCGGGCCGAGCCGCAGCCCAGGTCGAGCACGCGCCCCGGGCTGAGGCGCTCGGCTGCGGCAATGATCTCGGGCGGCGGCAGTTCGTGATCCCAGGGCAGGTCGCGCGCCTGATAGCGGGCCTGCAGGCGTTCAAAGCGGGTTGGCTCGTTGGTTGTCACCGTATGCTCCTCCTCGGCTGATACGCTCGTCCTGGGCATTGTAGAGGATGAGTGCAGCGTTTTTTACCAGCCAGGGTTGTTCGTTGGTGTTGGTGGCCTAGTACTACAACGAGGGTTTGCCTTGTACCGCATCAGTACGCCGTACACCTGTCACCCTGAGCGGAGGCGTAGCCGGAGCGAAGGGTCTCGGTGTGGCATCACCGCCGGGATTCCTCGCGGAGGGCTCGGAATGACAACCCTCGTTGTAACTAGGCGCCCCACACCGCATCAGCCCTGGCTTGTCAGCCGCCAGGCGCGCGCGACAGGCGAGTCTGGTGCATAATGTTGGTATGAGCCAACCACCCCCCGACGAGATCCTGGAGTTAGCCCGCGAGCGCATCGCCGCGCGACGTGATGCTGAGCGGGCGACGAATGACGTCGCTGCGGCCCGCCGTGAGCGGCGCTGGGGCGTTGCCTTTCTGCTCCTGCTGTCGACCCTGCTGCTGACCTTCGTGCTCTGGCCGGGCGCTACCCTCGAGTGGAAGCTCGACGCCGCGGTCCACGGCCTGGTAGCCCAGAAGCACCTGGTCTTCCTGGGCGAGCGCCCGCTGCCGCTCTGCGCGCGCAACCTGGGCATCTACAGCGTTTTCCTGCTCACGCTGGGCTACCTGTGGGCACGCGGGCGCGGCCACGCCGCCGCCCTGCCGCCGCGCCCGCTGCTGGCCGTGCTCGGCCTGGGGGTGCTGGCGATGGGCTTCGACGGGGTCAACTCGCTACTCGAGGATACCGGCCGGGCCTATCTCTACGTGCCGCGCCACGACCTGCGCACAATCACCGGGGCGCTCTTCGCCATCGCGCTGACGCCGATCATCCTGCTGGTCTTCAACCAGGCGCTGCGCGCCAACGCCGAGCGGGAGCGTCCGGTGCTGGAATGGCGCGACTTCGGCGGGCTGCTGGTGGTCAACGGCCTGTTCGTCGCGCTGGCCTACAGTGGGCTTGCCCTGCTCTACTGGCCACTGGCGCTGCTCGGGGTGGTAGGCATCATTGGCGAACTCTTCACTATGTTCCTGCTGGTCACGGCAGTCGCGCTCGGCTACAGCCGGCGCGTGACCAGCCTGGCCCAACTCGGTCGCCCGGCCTGCATCGCGCTGCTGCTCACCGTCGCCTTCGCCGGTGGCCTGGCGCTGCTGCGCTTCGCCGGCGAGGGGGGCTGAGCAACAGAGATTAACCGTGTTGCTCCGATGACTGGCGAGCCGGAGGTGGGCAATGGAACTCCTGTGCCGCCCCGCCCCCGCCCGAACGTGCCCCCGAAGACGCCGTCTGGCTCGCTGCACACTTGCGCGAGCAGGGTTTGCGCTGATAGGCGGTGATGGCGCCCATAGCCCCCCGGATTGCTGGTCGGGTCATACGGGCACTATCACGCGCCCCGCTTCGGGTATAATCACCGCTGTGATGACCTGTCGGCCAGCCGAACGATTCGTTATGCGGCCCGCGCCGTGTGGTCGTGGCCTGGGCTGGCGCTGGGCGCGCTGGGCGCCGGGCGTCGTGGCGCTGCTGCTGGTGCTGACCCTCGGCTTGCTCAGCCCGCTCAGTTGTATCATCCACTGCGCCATCCGCCAGTTCCTCGCCGAGCGGCCGGCGATCAGCTACTTCCTCTGTGGTGAGCATGGAACGCTGCGCGCGAGCACTGCATCCACCACCCAGTTGCCCACCGCTCCCACCCCACGGGCGCTCTACGAAATGCTGAGCCCGCCCATCCGCGTGATCGCGCTGGCCACGGTGCTCGTTTTCGCCGTGGCCGCCAGGTTACCGCTCCGCCCGCGCTCGCTGGCCCTGGCGCCCCCGACTCCTCCCCCGCGCCCTGCCGTCGCCTGAACCGTCCATATGCTGCCCCGTCACACCCGCCGGCGCGCCGGCGCCTGATAGGCCGCTCTTCAGCTCCGCGCTGATGCCGCGTGCGCGCCGGGAGTGCGTGCGTCCCGCGCGCACGCGGGCCGGAGGCCCGGATGTGGCAGCTTGCCAAGCGTTTGGGCGCGTTCTCGCTGCAGCGCGGCGCGCACGACGCCACCGCTGATGGACATAATGCCGCAGTGCAGTGCATTGCACGTACACACCAGACGGAAAGGAACAGCGAATCATGGCCCAGCACATCGTGATCCACCTGACCCACGCGGTTGATGATCTGACGGCGACGGCGATGGCCCTGCGGATCGGCGCGACCCTCCAGGCAAAGGGCGCGCAGGTGACCCTGCTGCTCGACCTCGAGGGCGCGCGGGTCGTTGACGCGCGCCAGCCGCTCGATCTGGTCACGCGCCGCGGCAAGGCGCTGAGCGAGCTCTACGACCAGTTCGTCCAGGCCGGCGGCACCTCGCTCGTCTGCCCGCACTGTGCCGGCGCGATCGGGCTGACCGCCGAGACGCTGCGACCGGGCGCTGCCATCGCTGCCGACGACGACGCGCTCGCCCAGCTCATCCTCGACGCCGATAAGATCCTGGACTACTGATCCGGAGAACCGCCGATGTTTCTCCGATCACTGCCACTCCTGCTGCTAGGGGCACTGCTGGCCGCCTGCGGCGCATCGACCGCGGCGCCGCCCATCCCGCCGGCGACCACGGTCGCCACCAGTGCCCCTGCGCCCACGGCGCCACCCACCCCGGCACCGGCTACCCCGGCGCCAACGACCGCCGCCTCCGCCGCGCCAATCACGCTGAACGTCTTTGCCCCCGCGGCGCTCACCGAGGCTTCCCGGCAACTCGGCGCGGCCTTCGAGGCCGCCAACACCGGCGTCACAGTCGCGTTTGAGCTGGGTCACTCGCCGACTCAGCGTGCACAGCTCGAGCAGGGCGCGACCCCGGATGTGTTCATCTCGGCCAGCCGCAAGGACATGGATCTGGCGGCGGAACAGCAACTGGTGATCGTCGATCAGGTCCAGGTATTCGCCCGCAACAAGCTGATCGTCATCCTGCCACCGGACAACCCCGCCCAGATCGAGAGCCTGGCCGACCTGGCGAAGCCGGGTGTCCAGCTCCTGGTCGGCACCCCCGATATCCCGATTGGCAGTGCAACGCTGAGCATGCTCGACAAGCTGAACGCCAGCATCGCGGCTGACTTCAAAGAACGGGTGCTGGCCAATGTGGTCTCGCAGGAGGTCGGGATCAAGCCAATCGTCAGCAAGATCAGCCTCGGCGAAGCCGATGCCGGGATCGTCTACGTGTCCGATGCGGTCGCCGCGCCAACCCTGACCACGCTGGAGATCCCGGACGAGGCCAATGTGATCGTCGTCTTCACCATCGCCCCGGTCACGGCGGCGCCGCATCCTCAGGAAGCCGCAGCCTTCGTCGCCTCGGTCCTTGCACCAGAAGGACAGGCTGTGCTCACCGCGCAGGGCTTCCTACCGGCGGGGCCATGAACCGGGCCGAGCGTTTACGGGCAGACCCGGGTCCGGCGCGCACGCGCTGGGCCTGGGTCTTTGCCAGTATTGGCGGGCTGCTGGTCGCGCTGCTGGCGCTTCCGCTGGCCGTCTTGATCTGGACCGCGCTCAGCAAGGAGTTGCTCACCTTCCTACGTGACCCGTCGCTGCAACGCGCGATCAGCCTGAGCATCCTGACGAGCAGCATCAGCGTCGGGGTGATGCTGCTGCTTGGTACTCCGCTGGCCTACGTCCTGGCGCGCTGGTCGTTTCGCGGCAAGGTCTGGGTCGAGCTGATCATCGACCTGCCCCTGGTCTTGCCGCCGCTGATCGCCGGGATCGCGCTCCTGCTAGCCTTTGGACGCAACGGGATCCTGGGGCGACCGCTGGACATGCTCGGCCTGCGGCTGCCCTTCACCACGGCGGCCGTGGTAGTGGCCCAGGTGTTTGTGGCCGGGCCGCTCTACGTGCGCACCGCGCGCATCGGCTTTGCGGCGGTCGCGCCGGAGCTGCGCGAGGCCGCGGCGGTCGAGGGCGCCAATGAGGCCCAGCTGTTTCGCTATGTGATGGTGCCGCTCGCCCAGCGCGCGCTGTGGAGCGGACTGATCCTGGCCTGGGCGCGGGCCTTCGGCGAGTTCGGGGCGACGATCGTCTTTGCCGGGAACATGGAGGGGCGGACCCAGACGATACCGCTGGCGATCTTCGTTGGCTTCGAGACCAACCTGGGGATCGCCCTGGGCCTCTCGCTGGTCCTGCTGGTCATTGCCGCCGTGGTCTTGCTCCTGCTGCGCTGGATCGGGCGCGGCGTGCCCACTGCCTGAGCCAGGGTACTGAGCATGCAGGCGTTACCGAAAGCATTATCCCGTCTGCGGCCTGCTCAACGGGCAGCAGGACCAGCGGGGTCATGCATGCCATCCAGCTCAGGGCGGAGTACCACGCTCTCCTGCTCGTTCGGATCGGTCCGGGCAAGGATCGCAACCGCCTCGTCCGGCCCCGGGTTGTAGGGCAAGTGGGGCACGCCAGCCGGGATGTACAGATATTCACCGGGGCCAACCGCAAGGTGGTGCTCCAGCTGCTGGCCGTACCACATCTCCGCCCGCCCACTCAAGACGTAGATGGCCGTCTCGTGGTCTGCATGGAGGTGGGCCTTCGCCCGTGCACCCGGCGGCATGCGCAGCAGATGCATGCAGATCCCCTGCGCCCCGACGCTCTCCGCGGAGATCCCCGCGAGATAGGTCAGGCCCTGCTTGCCGTCGTAGCTCCCTGCATCACGGACAACTCGGCATGTGGGTGTCGTACTCATGCGCTGCCTCCTCGGGTGTGGTCCTGCCCAGCCAGTATAGCCGACGGCAGACCACGCGGCAAACCGGTACGTGTTCACACTTCTCCTGGGAGCGAGGGCATCTTGTCCTCGTCAGTTTTCGAGGACAAGATGCCCTCGCTCCCAGGTTTGCGGCGTTACCCCAACGCTGAACACGTACGCAACCTGTGCCATTTGCACGCGCTGGGGAGCTGTGCTATACTCGCAGGCGTGAGTACGCGCCGGTCCCCGATAGCTCAACGGTAGAGCGGCTGACTGTTAATCAGT
The DNA here is from genome assembly GCA_034432515.1 of Chloroflexaceae bacterium. Lineage (GTDB taxonomy): Bacteria > Chloroflexota > Chloroflexia > Chloroflexales > Chloroflexaceae > JACAEO01. Next base: position 18,876 of record DAOUBZ010000581.1, read on the forward strand.
AGGTTCCTGGTTCGAATCCAGGTCGGGGAGCCACAGAATAACGCATCAGGAAACGCCCGGCGGAAACCGCCGGGCGTTTTCGTCTGGGTGCTCCCGGCCCACGACGGGTCGACCCTGCGCGGCGCGCTGGCCGGCCCGCATG
>DAOUBZ010000582.1:0-2768 GCA_034432515.1 Chloroflexaceae bacterium
CCATAATGCTGCGCTCAATATCTTGCAGAAGGGCGGGGGCACCGCCTTCGGGGAGGCTCGTAGTACGGGCGGGCCGCAGAACCGAGAACCCGGCAGGCGTTAGCCGCCGGAGTGTCAGGAGAGGTAGCATATGTTGCTCGCGGGCGATATCGGCGGTACCAAGACCATCCTGGCGCTCTTCGCCCGTGAGGAGGGGCCAGGCCACATTCTCGCTGAGGCGACCTTTCCCAGCGGGCGGTTCGGCAGCCTGGAGGAGATCGTCGGTCAGTTTCTCGCCGCGCACCCGGCCGAGGTCGAGGGCGCCTGCTTCGGCGTGGCCGGCCCGGTGATGGAGCAGCGGGCCGAGATCACCAACCTGCCCTGGGTGATCGACGCCACTGTGCTGCGTGACCGTCTCGCTGGCGCGCCGGTGGCGCTGATCAACGACCTGAAGGCAGTGGCCCAGGCCGTGCCGCACCTTAAGCCCGAGCATCTGGCCACGCTGAACCCCGGCGAGCCGGCACCCGGTGGCACGATCGCCGTGATCGCGCCCGGGACGGGCCTGGGCGAGGCCTTCCTCACCTGGGACCACGGACGCTACCGGGCGCACCCCTCCGAGGGCGGCCACGCCAGCTTCGCGCCAACCACCGCCGCCGAGGTCGACCTGCTCCAGTACCTGCTTGAACAGCACCACCACGTGAGCTACGAACGGGTCTGTTCCGGCCTGGGCATCCCCAACATCTATGGCTACTTCCGCGACCGGGTCTTCAAACGCGAGACGCCGGAGGTGGCCACGCAGCTGGCCCTGGCCAGCGACCCGACGCCGGTCATCGTCAGCGGGGCCTTGAACCCGGCTTCGCCGTGCCCGGTCTGCAGCGCCACCCTCGACTGCTTCCTCGGCATCCTCGGTTCCGAGATGGGCAACCTGGCGCTGAAAGTGCTGGCCACCGGGGGCGTCTACCTGGGCGGCGGCATTCCGCCACGGCTGCTAACCCAGCTGCGCGGTGGGCGCGTGCTGGAGGCGATGCGCAACAAGGGCCGCTTTCGCGAACTGATGGAACGTGTGCCGGTCCACGTAATCCTCAACCCGAAGGCCGCGTTGCTCGGTGCCGCGGCCTACGCGCTGATGGACTGACAGCAAGCTAGTACGGCCCAGAGCGGTGGGCTTGACACACGCGCTGGAAGGCCCTATGATAGTGTAGCTTATACACTATCACGGGAGCGCGTCATGGAGCCAGCGGCGAACCCCCAGAGCTACGACCCCTCGCGCTACGAACGCCCCTCCGTCACCGTCGACGTGGTCATTTTCACCCTGATCAGCCAGGAGTTGCACGTGCTGCTCGTGCAGCGACGCCACTGGCCCTTTGAGGGCTTCTGGGCCATTCCGGGCGGCTTCATCAATATGGACGAGTCGCTCGAGGCGGCGGCCCGCCGTGAACTCGAAGAGGAGACGGGGGTCCGTGACGTCTACCTGGAGCAGCTGTACACCTTTGGCGAACCGGATCGCGACCCGCGCATGCGGGTGATCAGCGTGGCCTACATCGCGCTGGTGCGCGCTGATGCCCAGAAGATCGCGGCCAGCGAGGAGAGCACCGATGTGCGCTGGTGGCCGGTACGCGCCCTTCCCGAGCAACTCGCCTTCGACCACGAGCAGATCCTGGCCTACGCCGTCTCACGGCTGCGCTCGAAGCTGGAGTACACCACTCTCGCCTTCCAGCTGCTCCCCGAGCTCTTCTCCATCCTCGAGCTGAAACACATCTACGAGCAGATCCTCGGCGAGAAGCTCGACAAGGGCAACTTCTACCGCAAGATCAAGGAGTCGAACCTGCTGGAGGAGACCGACGTGATCCGCGAAGGCCGCGGCCGCCCCACCCGGCTCTGGCGCTTCCGCCGCGACCGGGCCAGCGACAAGCAGTTCGTCTTCCGCTGGCGCGAAGACCGCATCGACCGGTGACGCGATGGCGCGGTGACGTGGTGACGCGAGGACGCGATGGCGCGATAGCGCGTCCCGCGGTCACCTCGCCGCCCCGTAGGGCCGAAGCATTCACCCCCGGCGCACACCGGGAACCGGCGTCCCACGCTGGCGAATGCTTCGGCCCTACGCGATGGCATCGCGCCCACGTCACGCCTCCTCGCCTCTTCGCCTCCTCGCCTCTTCGCCTCTTCGCATCCTCTGGTGGCAGCCCTACGTGGTATGATGCTGCCATGAGTCGAGTTCTGCGTACCCTTGGTGGCGTGCTGCTCATCCTGCTGCTAAGCGCCTGTGAGGTGGTCAGCGCGCCGCCCCCCGATACGCCGCCTGCCAACGCCGTGGCCGGCCCCGCCCTCGCGGCGACAACAATCCCGCCGGCCCCCGTGCTGCTGCAGCGGGCCCAGGCCGCGCTGGCCAGCGGCGACGACAATGCCGCCGGCGCCGATCTGAGCGCCCTGCTCCAGCAATACCCGGAGGCCGCTGAGGCACTCGAAGCCCGCTACTATCTGGCCGAGAGCTACGCCTACCGTGGGCGCTGGACCTCAGCGGTCGAGGTGCTGGGCGCCTTCCTCGCCGCGGCGCAACCGGAGCACCCCCTACGCGGGCCGGCGCTCTTCTGGCTGGCCCGCGGCCACGAGGCGGCCGGCGACCACGCCGCCGCGATCGTCGCCTACCAGGCGTACCGCGCCCTCGGCACGCCGATCGAGCCCTACGCGGCCCTGCGCCAGGCCGCCCAGGCCCGGGCGCTCGGCCAGCAAGCCGAGGCGGCTACCGCCTACCTGCACGCCGCCCGTAGCGCGATCGTGCGCGGCGAACG
>DAOUBZ010000583.1:0-8497 GCA_034432515.1 Chloroflexaceae bacterium
GTGAGGGGTTTCTACTGCATTAGGACGCCCTAGAACCTGCTTTTGCTTCGACTACTAACCTCCACTGTTCGGATATTGGAGAGCTTCTCAGCCCGATGCCAGGAGTTGCGCGCCGGCTTTCGATCCTTGACCGCTATCTGACGCTCTGGATCTTCCTCGCCATGGCGCTTGGCGTGGGACTGGGCTACTTCTTCCCCGCGGTTGAAAGCTTCATCAACCGCTTCCAGGTCGGCACCACCAACATCCCGATCGCGATCGGCCTGGTGCTGATGATGTACCCGCCCTTTGCCAAGGTCAAATACGAAGAACTGGGCGAGGTCTTTCGCAACCGGAAGGTGCTGGGGCTCTCGCTCATCCAGAACTGGGTGATCGGCCCGCTGCTGATGTTTCTGCTGGCGATCACCTTTCTGCGTGATTACCCGGAGTATATGGTCGGCCTGATCATGATCGGCCTGGCGCGCTGCATCGCGATGGTGATCGTCTGGAACGAACTGGCGAAGGGCGACACGGAATACGCCGCCGGAATCGTCGCCTTCAACAGCGTCTTTCAGGTGCTGTTCTACAGCGTCTATGCCTGGGTGTTCATCACCCTGCTGCCGCCCCTGTTCGGCGTGGAGGGTAGCGTGGTGCAGATCGGCATCGGCGAGATCGCGCAGAGCGTCTTTATCTACCTGGGCATTCCAATGATCGCCGGCTTTCTGACCCGCTTCGTGCTGCTGCGGGCCAGAGGGCGCACGTGGTATGAGCAGCGCTTTGTCCCTCGTATCAGCCCGCTGACCCTGATCGCGCTACTCTTCACCATCGTGCTGATGTTCAGCCTGAAGGGTGAGCTGATCGTGCAGATCCCGCTCGATGTGGTGCGGATCGCCATCCCGCTGTTGCTCTATTTCGTGATCATGTTCCTGATCAGCTTCTGGCTGGGCAAGCGCATCGGCGCCGACTACAGCAAAACGACGACCCTGGCCTTTACTGCGGCAAGCAACAACTTTGAACTGGCGATCGCGGTGGCGGTAGCGGTCTTCGGGATCAGCTCGGGCGCAGCCTTCGCCGCCGTGATCGGCCCGCTGGTCGAGGTCCCGGTGATGATCGGTCTGGTGAACGTGGCCTTCTGGTTCCAGCGCCGCTACTTCCCGTGAAGGGGTTCTTAGTACTACCACGAGGGTTGTCATTCCGAGCCCTTCGCGGAGGTTCCCCTGAGCCCTTCGCTTCGCTCAGGGTGACAGGTGTACGGCGTACTGATGCGGCAGAAGGCCAACCTTCGTTGTGGTTTGAGTGTTCTGTTCGCAGCTCAATCTGCTCAGGTGCCAGGACCGATCCAGATCGGCTCGATGCGGGCCAGGTCCTGGTCGAAGAGGCCAATCTGGTGGTCGAGGCGGAAGATCTGGTCGAAGTCGGCGGGGCGGAAGGCCTTGCGCAGGCGGCCGGCGTAGTTCTCGAGCAGCATGCGGACGTAGTGCTCGGTGTCGTAGTCGCGCGTGGCGCCCTCCTCGCCGTCCGGCAGCCAGACGAAGCCGCCGCCCACGGCACGGTAGTAGCGCACACGCTCGCCCGGCTCCCAGTGGTGGCGGCCGGCGGCCAGCAGCGCCTCGTAGGGACCCTCGCGCTGGCGCGCGGCCCGGTAGCGTTCGGGCGACTTGCTGAGGCGCACGCGGGCGGCCACCTCGGCGGGCGCCAGGCGTCGCTCGCGTAGCTCGGCGACGCAGGCGAGGAAGTGGGCGCGCAGCCCCGCGGCGTCGCCGGCCACGGTGTAGCGCAGCGCCTCGCGCAGAAAGCGCTCGCCGAAGGGTTCGCTGCGCGAGGAACGCATGGCCACGCCGCGCATGATCAGCTCACCGCCGTAGGTGAGCAGGGCGTAGTTCTTGACCTCGTGGCTGTACATCGCTGCGTAGCGCCCCTCGTACTCCAGGGCAATCCCGGCGGGCAGCTCGGCGGCCACCGCCGCCACCAGCGCCCGCTCCTCGGCTTCGTCCCAGCCCGGCGGTACGGCGAAGTAGACCCCGTCGGTGTCGGCCTCGATCAGCGCCACGCCGCGGGCGCGCAGCCCGGCGATCACCTGGCCGAGCACCTCGCGCCCGCGCCGCGTCACCTCATCGGCGGCCGCCATGTCGGCGAAGAGGCCCATACTGGTGGCGCCCATGTAGCCGTAGGCCGCATTGATGATCAGCTTCATCGCCGCCTGCAGCGCCCCGTGGTGACCGGCTGCCAGTGAGCCGGGCGCAGCCGCGCGGGCGGCGGCCTTGTGGGCCAGCCGGGCCTCGAGCAGGTGGCCGACGATGGCCAGTAGGGCGCCCAGCCGGTCGCAGGCTGGGCCGATGCCATAGGCGCGCATCAGCGAGGGGTAGAGCGAGGCGATGTCGGCCTTGACCACGCCGCGGGCCACGCCGCTGGCGAAGAGGTACAGCGCGCCGCCGGTGTGACCGCCCTGGCGCTCGTGGCGGGCCTGGGGCGGCAGGGGCGGCGCCTGGCCGGCCCGCAGATAGGCCCGTAACAGCATCGGCTCGAGAATACCCATGGCAGGCCCGGCCCAGGCCACCCGCTCATAGCGCCGCGGGGCCATGCCCGCCAGAGCGAAAGGCGCGGCCAGCAGCCGCTGCGAGAGCGCGTCTACCTCGGCCACGTCGTCGAGGGCGTAGCGCCGCACGGCGTCCGGGTCCGTGGCATAGGTGGCATAGATCGCCTCGCCCGCCAGGTAGGTGCGCTCGGGGCCGGCCACGCCAAAGTAGCGCGCCACCTCCTTGAGGCCGTGGCTCGGCATATCGCGGGCCACGAAGTCGTGGCGCCGCACCGCGTCGAGCGTGTCGAGCAGTTCGCGGCCGGCCACGCTGTAGCGGTGGCGGCGGCCCCGCGGGTCCTCACTGACCCGCTCCAGGCGTGCCGGCCCGCCCGAGCGGCCCAGGACCAGGGGCACCCGCAGGGCCGCCGCCCGGGCCTCCAGAAAAGGCAGATCGAAACCGAACAGGTTGTGGTTCTCGAGCACGTCGGGGTCGCGTTCGCGCACGAGGCTGCAGAGCCGGGCGATCAGCCGCGGCTCGTCGGCCGGGTCGGCGGCCTCGAGGGTCACGGCCAGGCCACGGCTGTCGCGCACAGCCGCCATGAAGATCCGGCCCGCCGCCGGGTCAAGGTCGGTCGTCTCCAGGTCAAGCTGCATGCGGTGCAGGTCGGCGTAGGCCAGGCCGCGGAAGTAGACCCGGCCGCTGGCGATGAGGTACTGCTCAACCGGGGCGAGGCGGTAGTAGTCGTCGAGGTCAGCGAGGCGCGCCACGGGGCGGCCGAGGCGGCGGCGCGCCCCGGCCAGCAACGCAGCCTCGAGGGCCCGCCCCGAGCTGGCGCTGAGCAGGAAGCGGTACGTGTCCGCAGGACCGGCGAGGGGGCGGTAGCTGAGCGGGGCCGCCTCGTCACCCGCTTGCAGGGCCGCGCCGAGGTGCGCCAGATCATCGAGATGGGCCGCCAGGAGCCACGGGCGGAAGCGGACCGTCTCGCGCACCAGCGTACCGCCTACGCGCCGCCAGACCAGGGCACGGCCCTCGCGGTCGGCCCACACCGACACAATGCCGGGCGTCTCGTCCCAGCCGTAGACCCACTGCTCGACACTCATAGGCGGCCTACGGCTCCTCCACGGACGAGCTCACGCTTGATCGCACGCGGTGAACGGATGATTGCTCTCCCGTTCAGGCCAGTTCCTGAAACGCGTTGATACGACACGATGGCTCGTGTGGCAAGTTCCCGAGGGCTATGACCCCTGCCCACTCAGCATCGCCAGCACCTCGGCGCGCGTGGGCATCGCCTGCTGCGCGCCCGGGCGGGTCACGGCAAGGGCGCCGGCGGCGCTGGCCCAGCGCACGGCTTCGCGCAGTGGGCGGCCCTCGGCCAGGGCTACGGCCAGCCCGGCATTGAAGGCGTCGCCGGCAGCGACGCTGTCGACTGCCTGCACCGGGAAGGGCGGCACGAACAGCGGCTCGTTGCCCGCCAGCAGTAGCGCCCCGCGCTCGCCAAGCGTGATCACCACCGTGCCGCCGGTGCGCCCACGGAGCACGCGCGCTGCCTCGATGATGGCGGCGTCACTCGTCAGCGGGAAGCCGACCAGGGTCGCCGCCTCGCTCAGATTGGGGGTGATGATGTCGGCGAGCCGGTAGAGTACGGCTGGAAGCTCGCGAGCAGGCGCCGGGTCGAGGATCACCGGCACGGCCGGGCGGCGCGCGGCCCGGGCGGCGGCGACCACCGCATCGAGCGGCAACTCCAGCTGCAACAGGAGCACCCGCGCCCCCACGAGCGCCACGTCGAGCCGGCTGGCATCAACGGCCCCGACAGTGCCGTTCGCCCCGGGCACAACGATGATCGTGTTGCGCGCCGCGTCGTCAACCGCGATCATCGCAATACCCGATGGCCCCGGCGTGGTTAGCACGCCGGTCGCATCCACGCCCGCCGCTAGCAGCCCGGCGCGCAACTCGGCGCCGAAGGGGTCGTCGCCGACCCGACCAACCAGCCGGGTGACGGCCCCCAGGCGGGCGCATGCAACGGCCTGGTTGGCGCCTTTGCCGCCGGGCGCCGTGAAAAAGCCACGCCCGGCCACGGTCTCACCGGGCAGCGGCAGTCGCGCGGTGTGCGTGACCAGATCCATGTTGATGCTGCCGAAGACCGTGATCGCCATCGGTTCCTCCGTTTGGGCCGCGTTCGCAGCATGCTAGCACTGGCGATCGACCATCCCTCGGGTGTGACGTAACGTCCAGCCGCCGGGCAAGGGGGAGCGTGCAAGACGTTACGCCGCACCTCTCACCCCTCCCACGCCGAGCGCGCACATCGGCTACACTACATGCTGACGGCGTGTATCGTAGCACCGGCACTGGCCGGCAGCAAGGGGATGCTTGATGCCAACGATCGCAGTCTTTCACGTGTCAGCCGGGACCGGTCACACCAGCGCCGCCCTGGCGGTCGGTGCCGCGCTCCGGCTCCAGCCCGGGGTTGAGGTCGTGGTCGAAGATGTATTTGATTATGTCAATGATGTGGCGCGCAAGGTGATCACCTCGGCCTACAATGAGCTCTCGACCAGATTACAGCCGCTCTACACGATGGTTCACTCGCGCATCCACTTCGAGGACACCGAGGATGCGTTGCGCGCCAACTATGTGATGAAGAGTATGGGCCAGCCCTTCCTGCGACGTTTCGAGCGGCGGGTGGAGGAGCTAGGACCTGATGCGATCATCTGCACGATGCAGTGGCCACTGCACGTGCTGCAGGACTACGGCGAGCGCACCGGCGTCCCCGAGTATGCCGTAATCACCGACTTCTCGGTCCAGAGCAGCTGGCTGCGCGAGGGGGTCGCCGGCTATTTCGTGGCCAGCGAGTTGACACGGGACGTGCTGCTGGCGCGGGGGGTCGATCCGGCCCGTGTGCACGTGACGGGCATCCCGGTGAAGCTGGAGATCGCCGAGCCCAAGGCGCGCGACGAGATGCGCCAGCGCCTCGATCTGCCGCTGGCGCCGCCGCTGATTAGCGTCTTTGGCGGCGGCGTTGCCCCGCTGCGCGTACGCCACATGGTGGCCGAGTTGCTCAAGGGTGAACAGCCCGCCACGGTGGTGACGGTGGCCGGGCGCAACCACCAGCTCCAGGAGGCGCTGAGCGACCTCAGCGGCGGGCCGCTGGTGAGCCTGCGCACCCTTGGTGCGATCGACTACGTGGACGACCTGGTTGCGGCGAGCGACCTGGTGATCTCGAAGCCCGGCGGGCTGATCACCAGCGAGGTGCTGGCCCGTGGCACGCCGCTGATTGTGATCGACCCGGTGCCGGGGCAGGAGGAGTGGAACGCCGACGTGGTAGCTGGCTCGGGCGCGGGGATTCAGATCCGCGTGCCCGAACTGGTGCCGCGGGCAGTACGCGCCCTGCTGGCCCAGCCCGAGCGGCTGGCGGCGATGCGCACCCAGGCGCGGCTGGTGGGCCGCCCGCGCGCCGCCTACGACATCGCGGCCCGCGTGGTGGCCGACCTGGGGGTGGCCTGACGACTCGGGGCGGCGCGATGCAACCTGCTGCCCACTCCGCTTGCCTACCCCACCACCCGCGCGCGCTTCAGCTCGCCATAGATCCGCACCACCGGGTCACGGGCCGCCCCGGCGTCAACACGGGCGGCCCGCAGGTAGTGCCGGTAGGCGTGCTCGAGTTCGGCCAGGTGGCCCAATCTGGCGTGCGCCCGTAGCAGCCAGGCAGTGAGATCGTCGGCCGCAGCGTCCTCGGCCAGCGCCAGGTTGCAGAGGAGCACGCACTCGTGGTAACGCCCCTGGACAAAGCTGTGCTCGGCCAGCCGCTCAACCAGGTTCAGGTAGTCGCCGGCAAGCAGGCTGCGCCGCTCCAGCAGGGCCGACCAGGCGCCGGGCACGTCGGCCATATACGGGCCGCGGTACAGCTCCAGGGCCTGGGCATAGAGCTCGGCCGCCGCTGCCAGCCCGGTGTGCTCCTCAGTCTCCGCCGCCAGGGTACAGAGCCGCTCGAAGGCGTCCACGTCGCTGCGCACATAGTCCGGGTGGAGCAGGCAGCGGTCGTCGCCGATCACCAGCGCCGCCTCGGCCAGTGCTTCGCCGCCCGCCTCGACAATCAGCGTCCGCAGCGAGCTCAGCGTGCGTGCCAGCCCGCTTGCGGCGCTCTCGCCACCCCAGACTGCCTCGCTCAGCGCCTCGCGGGTCATCCCGCGCCCGCCGGCGTGCAGCAGCGCCGCTAGCACCGCGCGCACCTTGTGGCTGCCCGCCCGCCCGCGATCCCGCTCAGCCAGCTGGCTCAGGATCGGGACGCCAGCCACCCAGACGCGCAGCACGCCCAGGCAGGCCACCTGCAGCCCGGGGAATGCCGGCGGCTCCGGCGCAGCCTGGGGGGCGTAGCGCGCCAGCACCTCCAGGGCCGCCCGCGTCCGCCGGCGCCCCTCGGGGTCGGACCGGGCCAGCTGCCCCCGCAGCCGTTGCCCGACCTCCTCACCGTAGCTGGCGTAGAGGATCGCTGCACTCCGCGCCTGCACCTGCGGATCCTGGTGCAGGAGCAACGGAACGAACAGGTCGATCAGCTGCGCGGGATGCTGGGCCATGGCCGTACCTCGTACTAGCGGTGACCAGGCCGACCGGTGCTCCTGGATCGGGAATCCCCGCCATACGGTCGCTGGCTCAACTTGATCTACCCATGGACTGACTATCCACGCAGCAATGAACGCAGATCTGCTCAGATTTTACAGGTGCTTCCAGTTGAGAATCACTAACGTGCGCGTTCCAGCGCCAGGTGGCCCTCGTGCAAGAGCAGTTCGGTGGTCTCCCAGCCGACGCAGCCATCAGTGAGCGAGACACCATAGCGCAACCTGGAGCGGTCGGCGACCAGCGGCTGTTTGCCTTCCTCCAGGTTGCTCTCAACCATCATGCCCACGATCGGCGTAGGCCCGCTCACCACCTGCTCGATCACATTGTGCCAGACCGCCTCCTGGCGGCGGTAGTCGCCGCCGGCGTTGGCGTGGCTGCAGTCGATCATCACGGCAGGCCGGCGCCTGGCCTCGCGCATGAGCCGCGCCGCCTGCACCACGTATTCGGGGTGATAGTTCGGCCCGTTCCGGCCACCACGAAGAATGACGAATCCATCAGGGTTGCCGGTGGTCTTCACCACAGCGCTGCGCCCCTGCTCATCGATGCCCAGAAAACTGTGCTGGGCGGCAGCGGAAACGCAAGCGTTGACCGCCACCTCGATCCCGCCGTCGGTGCCGTTCTTGAAGCCAACTGGCATCGAGACGCCGCTGGCCAGCGCACGATGGGTCTGGGCCTCAGTGGTGCGGGCGCCGATCGTCGCCAGGCTGATCTGGTCGTCGAGGTACTGCGGGCTGATCGGATCGAGCATCTCGGTGGCAACGGGCAGACCGAGCTCGTTGATTGCGAGCAGCAACTGCCGGGCGATGGTAAGCCCGGCATGCATATCGAACGAGCCGTCGAGGTGGGGATCGTTGATCAGCCCGCGCCAGCCCACGGTGGTGCGCGGTTTTTCCAGGTAGACGCGCATGATAATCAGCAACTGACTGCTGAGCGCCTGCTGCAGCCGCTGCAGCCGCCGGGCGTAATCGAGGGCGGCCTCGGGGTCGTGGATCGAGCAGGGGCCGATCACCACCAGCAGCCGCCGGTCCTGGCCGTACAACACGCGCCGGATCGCCTCACGGGCGCCGGTGACGGTGCGTGCCGCCGCCGGGCTGAGCGGGAGCTGCTGCTTCAACTCGATGGGCGACTGGAGCGGCGTCAGGTCGCGCACGTGCAGGTTGGCGACCTGCTGGGAGAGGGTGGGGTCCGTATCCATCCTGTGCTGCCTCTTGCGAATGTGAGAATACGCTGCGCAGCACAGTATAGCCGAGAGTCGCCGGAGGCCGTGCGGAGGTGACACGGTAACGCGAGGACGCGGTGACGCGGCGACGCGTGACGCGGGCGCGGTGACACGTGACGCGGGCGCGCCGCCGCCCCGTCGGGCCTTGTAGGGCCGCAGCGCGCTGCGGCCC
>DAOUBZ010000584.1:0-2367 GCA_034432515.1 Chloroflexaceae bacterium
GCCAACACCCACGAAACACCACGTCGTGGGAAGGTGCAGCCGCTCCACACACCACCGCGCGAGGCGAACGTTGCATCAGCCCTGGAGGAGGCCCTATGGGCGAGCGGCCCCCGCTGATTGCGATCATCGGCCCAACGGCCGTGGGCAAGACCGCGCTTGCCATCGCTATGGCGCGGCGCATCGGCGGCGAGATCGTCTCCGCCGACTCACGCCAGATCTACCGGTACATGGACATCGGCACAGCAAAGCCCAGTGCGGCGGAACGGGCGGCGCCGCACCACCTGATTGATATCCGCGACCCGGACGAGGCGTTCTCGCTGGCGACCTACCAGGAGCTCGCCGGTGCGACCATTGCTGCGATCACGGCCCGTGGGCGCATCCCACTGCTGGTCGGCGGCACGGGCCAGTATCTGGCAGCCGTGCTGGAGGGTTGGCAGATCCCGCGAGTGGCGCCACAGCCCGCGCTGCGCGCCGCACTCGAGCGCGAGGCCGCCGAACAGGGGGCGGCGGCGCTGCACGCCCGCCTGGCCGCGGTGGACCCGCTGGCCGCCGCCCAGATCGCGCCCAGCAATGTGCGCCGTGTCGTCCGCGCCCTGGAGGTCTACCTGGTCACCGGGCAGCCGATCTCGGCCCAGCAGACCCGCGAGCCGCCGCCCTACCAGATCCGCACGATCTGGCTCACCCGCCCGCGGGACGAACTGTACGCCCGTGCCGACGCCCGGGTCGATGCGATGCTGGCCGCCGGGCTGGTCGAGGAGGTAGCCAGGCTGCGCGCCGCCGGCTATGCCTGGGAACTGCCCTCGATGTCAAGCCTGGGCTATATCCAGTTTCGCCCCTACTTCGAGGGTACCGCCAGCCTCGCCGACTGTGTCGCGCGGCTCAAGTTCGACACCCATCACTTCATCAGGCGCCAGGCAGCCTGGTTTCGCCGGCTGCCCAACCTGGAGCACTGGACGCCGGAGCACCCGGAGTGGTGCGCGCTGCAGGCCAACGCCTGAGCCGTGACCCCGGGTCAGGGCTCAGGCGCACGCACCAGTTCGGCGCGCCAGATCTGGCGCCCCCGCGCCTCCCAGCGCCGGTGGTAGTGTGATTTGAGCAACTCGCTGATCGTGACCGACCAGGCAGCAGGGGGGACGAGGCGCAGACCAGGCGCGTCGGGGAGCAGGCGCATGAGCTCGGCGTAGAGCGCCTCGTGGTCGGTCATCACGCTGAGCACCCCGCCGGGAGCGAGGCAGCGCTGCATCTGGGCAAGCAGATCGGCGGAGATCAGCAACTGGTTGCGCTGGCGGTTGCGCAGCAGCGGGGCCGGGAAGTGGACATAGACGGCGCGCAGGGCGCGATCGGGGATGCGGCGATAGACCAGGCGCGCGTCGGCCTGGAGGAAGCGCACATTGGCGAGCCCCGCGGCCGCGGCCCGCTCCACGGCGCGCCAGAGCGGCTTGCCGACAACATCCACACCCACGTAGTTGACTGTAGGGTGCAGGCGCGCCAGGGCCAGCACCAGATCGCCGGTCGCGCAACCGACATCCAGTTCGAGCGGCCGTGTGTCACCGAAGAGCCCCGGCGACGAGAGCGGTGGAAATCGCTCGGGGTGGAGATAGAGCTCGCGGCCCGGCCAGACGTGCAGATAGCGCGTCACCAGCTCTGGTGGCGGCGGCGCGACCTTGAGGCGCGCCGGGTAGCGTCCGCGTCCCATTGGCATCCTACTCCGTCCGAGCACAGCTGACAGGCCAGCACCTACCCCGTAGGGCCGCAGCCAAGGCTGCGGCCCTACCAGGAAGCCTCGACCTCTGCACAGGCGTGGCGCCGCCAGTGGGAAGGCGACAACACAACAGCTCGCCTGCGGGCGAGCTGCGGGTGACCTGGTGGTGGGCGATACTGGACTCGAACCAGTGACCTCATCCGTGTGAAGGATGCGCTCTAGCCAACTGAGCTAATCGCCCGCGATGGAGCAGAGTATAGCACAGGGGCGCCCGATCCGCAAATCAGGCGAGCAGCTGTGACGATCGCCACCATCGTCGCCGAGCCGGGGACGGGCGAGTCGCTACGGGTGGCGCGGGCGGCGGCGTAGCGCCCGAGCGGCAGGGTGAGCATGGTGGCGATGGCTACCGCGCCGGGGATCAGCCGCGGCGCCAGCAGCACCGGCAGGCCATCGGCCAGGGCGATGCAGCCCCACCACAGCCAGCGCACCCGTCGGTCCAGAATGACCGTCAGGGTGCAGTTGCACACCGCCGCGTCGGCTTCCCGGTCGGCCCAATGGACGCCGATGTTACAGACCAGGGCCGCCGCGACGATCGGGGCCAGCTGGAGGTGGACCCGGGCCGGGTGCCCGGCCCCGCGCAGCTCGCGGGGCGCTCCGCCCCCGCG
>DAOUBZ010000585.1:0-3310 GCA_034432515.1 Chloroflexaceae bacterium
GTAGACCGCCCGCAACGCGCCGGCCGTGGCCAGGTGCGCCGTGGCGGCGCGGGGGGCCGCCGCCCCGCGGCCGCCGGGGGGGCCAGGCGCCACCAGCCGGGCATGCAGGACGAAGGCGAGGGGCAGGCAGGCCAGGGACAGCCCCAGCGCGACCGGGGGCGCGACCGCGCCGCGCACCAGCGGGTAATGCTGCCGCCGTGGCTGAGTGCGATCCAGTTCGCGATCACAGACATCGTTGTGCAGGTAGGCGAAGCTATGGAAGGCCGCCGCCACGGCCAGCAGGCCGCCGGCACGTCGCAGTGGAAGCTGCGGGTCGGCGCTGCCTGCGCCAAGCAACGGTAGCGTCGCCGTGGCGCCAAAGGCCGAGACCCGGAAAAAGTGGTAGAGATCCCAGCCGAACTGCTCGAACGCCGCTGTGCCGCGCCTGCGCGCGCTTCCACCCTCGCGCTGCATAGGATCCTGCCCTCGCCCCCTCAATCCGCCAGCGTCCACTCACTGAGGCGGAAGCCGGCCTCGCGCAGCATGCGGAACACCGTGGCAGTGTAGGCGCCGACAAACTCCTGCGGCGCCCTGGCCCGCGTCAGCATCTCCATGGCGCCCATGGCCATCTGGCGGCGCATCTTCGGGTAGTAGAGGCACGAGTGCACCACCTGGTTGAAGAGGCCAAGCCAGTAGATGTAGCGCCGCACCAACTCGGTGTCGGCGGCGGCGGCCACCCGCCGCTGGAGCGCGTCACTGAGGCCCTGGCGGGCCATGAACACATCCACCGCATCGAGGTGCAGCATGCGCATCGTTGCCAGGGTCGGCACCAGGGCGGCCGGCAGGTCCTCGCCCAGGGCGGTTACCACTGCGCCGAGCATACGGAGCACCGGCTGCGGGTAGTAGAAGCCCACGGCGGCCAGGCCGGCCACGACCCGCTCGACCTGCCGGCGATCGTCACGCAGCAGCCCGTCCTGGAGCAGCAGTTCGATCAGCGGCATGGTCTGCCCCAGTTTGCCGTAGGCCAGGCCCAGCGGCAGCAGCAGAATATCGAACTGCTGGACGAGACTCGGCGTGTTGCCATAGACCAGGTCCGGGTTGGTCGCGAAGAGCTCCTCGGTCAACGCCTCGACCAGAGGCGTCCACTCGACGGGGGTCTGCGGCAACAGCACACTGAAGCTGAGCAGCAGCCAGAGCCGGCCCAGTGGTGGGAGGCGCCCGCAGAGCGAACGTATGAGCGGCGCTGTGGCCGCAGCGTCGGCCACGGCGTGGATGGCGATCTGGGAAGCGCCGACCAGGTTGAAGAGCACGTTGTCGGCGCGCAGCAGCGCCTCCAGTGTCTCCAGGTGCGCTGCCAGCGGCGTGGCCGGGTCGAAGAGCGGCGCGGCGCGCACGAGCAGCGCGCGCTGGCTCTGTGGAATGGCGAAGAACTGCTCGACCGGCACGATCTCAGCCAGCAGCATCGTGTCAAGGATGGGCTGGGTGAAGGCGCTGGCCACCGCCTGGAAGATCAGGTCCTCGATCGTCTTGCCGAACACGCCGGTATTGAGGATGTCCAGGTGCAGGCGCTGGCGGGCCAGTTCATAGTAGAGCTCCACCGTGGTATCGCGCACATCGGGCCGCTCGGGGTGGTTGATGTAGATCACGACCGAGAGCTCGAAGAAGAACTCGAGGATGTTGCGCAGGTCGCGCAGGGCCGAGGGGCCAACGCGAGCGACGAGGTCGCGCAACAGCCCATAGGTAAAGCCCGGGTCGGCACGCCAGGTCAGGTAGAGCGCATCACGGGTGACCCGGCGCAGGGCCGGGCTACCGCGGGCCGCAGCCCAGAGGAAGACATCGCGGGCGCGGGGACCGATGTAGTAGGCGGCCTTGAGCGCAGTACGCCGCGCCTCGTCGGCGTCGCACTGGCAGAGAGCCTTGATCAACTCGGCGGCGGTAGTGGGCTCATCGGCATGCAGCTCGACCAGGCTCTGGGCGACCAGTTCGCGCAGTTCGATGTCAGGCGACTGGGCCAGGGCGACGAACGCCGCGGGCTGGCGCGCGATCAGCAGTGCCGAGCGGGCCACATCGAAGGCCAGCGGGAAGCCACGGGCACGGCTGATCAGCCCGGCGACCGCGGTGGTAAGGCTGCCATCGCCAGCCGTGGTGCGCAGCAGATGGCGGGCGAGCACATAGGCGCCCAGTTCGGCATAGGCAAAGCCGACCATATCGCCCGCGAAGAGGTCGCCGCGCTGCTCGGCGAGCACGCCTCCGTCGAGCAGGCGGCAGTAGGCCGAGTCCGGATCTTCGCTGAGCACCTCGGCCCGCAGTTGCTCATTGCGCGCCAGGTCGCGGACGGGCACGCTCACTGCGCCACGGTGCAACAACTCGGCGGCGAGCTCGTCGATGAACAGCTGCTCGCGGCGCTGGCGCACCCGCTCTTCGTAGTAGCGGCGGAACAGGCCCGTGCTGAGGCCGTGGCTCGTCAGTGCCACCGGCCCATCGCGGTAGCTCTCGGCGATCAAGCGCAGCATCAGCGGCTTGCGAAGGCGCTCGCGCAGGCTGGCGGGCAGGCGTTCGAGGGGCGTCTGAAGCTGGTAGAAGTGCTGATAGCGCTGGTAGGCCGTCCCCAGTTCGGCGGGGCTGAAGGGTTCGAGCGTGATCCACGGCTCACCGTCGGGCCCGGGGTAGTAGGCGCTCCAGAAGAGGCGAGCGGCGCCGGCACGCTCCAACTGGCCCCAGGCGGCGCTGTTGCAGCTGATCACCACGCGCAGCCAGAGCCCGGCCACGCGGCCTACCAGCGCGTCGATCTGCTTGAGCAGACTCTCGGGGCCGCCGTGGGCGCCGCTGCGGTACTCATTCACGGCGTCGAAGACGATCACCAGCCGGTGGCGGGCCTGCTCGGCCAGGAGCGCGATCTGCCCCAGGTCGTGGATGAGCAACTCGGGGCTCTCCCGCCCGAGGTCGCGGCTGATCTCGCGGTCGATCTCGGCACCGAGCGATCCGCCACAGCGGTAGAAGAGCACGGCCTCACCCGCGGCCTGGAGCGTCTCGACCCAGCGGGCGAGCAGACAGGTCTTGCCCGTACCCGAGTCGCCGACCAGCAGCAGGGCACCGCTCTCGCTCTGCAGAAAGGCCTGCAGTTGCGCTTCGGCCACGACACGGGGCACGTAGAGCGCGGGCGCATACGGGCCGAGCCGGCGCGGTGTGCCGACCAGTTCGCGCAGGACGTAGCCGGCCTGGGCGCGGGCGGCTGCGCGCACCTGCTCCCAACCGACGCTGATCGGGCGACCCACCGCGCTGGTAGCCGGCCCGGGGACGGCCGCGACCGGCGCCGCGACGCGGGCCGCCG
>DAOUBZ010000586.1:0-16583 GCA_034432515.1 Chloroflexaceae bacterium
TTCCGGCCCCCTCCCCTACCAGGGGAGGGGGTAGGGGGGTGGGGTATGTGGGGCCTGGGGGCGCAACTCCCCAAAAACCTACCCCTGAGAGGGGGCTTGCCCCAGGGACGTTGCAACCGCCCTGACCTCCGCCTTGACACGCCTCCCCACGGATGCTACCCTGTAGCCTACTGAGGTCCCACGCCACGGAGAAGTTGATGCGTATCGTCTCGCTCCTGCCCAGTACGACCGAGATCGCCTTTGCGCTGGGGCTGGGCGACCAGGTCGTGGCGGTGACCCGTGAGTGCGATTTTCCGCCGGCGGCCCGTGAGCGCCCTGTGATCACCGCCAGCGCGCTCGAGCATACCGATGCCAGTTCGGACGAGATTGACGCCGGGGTGCGTGGCCAGTTGCGCGATGGGCTGTCGATCTATACGCTCGACAGCGTACTCCTTGAGCAGCTACGGCCCGACCTGATCCTCACCCAGGCTCTCTGTGACGTGTGCGCGGTGTCGTTCAGCACTGTCGAGCGGGCAGTGGCTGCGACGAGCGTCACCCCGCGCATCCTCTCGCTGGAGCCCACCACCCTCGGTGCTATTTTTGGCACGATCCTCGCGGTGGGCAATGCCACCGGGCGCCGTGAACGCGCGCTGGAACTGGTCGCCGAGCTACGCGCCCGGGTCGAGCGCGTGCAGGCCCAGGTCGCCCAGGCCAGCTACCGGCCACGGGTGGCCTGCCTGGAGTGGTTCGACCCGCCCTTCGGGCCCGGCCACTGGCTCCCCGAGCTGGTGGAACTGGCGGGCGGACGGGCCGGCCTTGGCCAGGCCGGGGAACCGTCGCGGCGGATCTCGTGGGGCGAGGTGATTACCTTCGCCCCGGAGGTGATCGTGCTCACCCCATGTGGCTTTGATCTGGAGCGAACAGAACGTGAGGCCGCAGCGATCCTGCCCCACCGGCCGGGCTGGACGGCACTGCCCGCGGTGCGCAGCGGGCGGGTCTATGCGGTTGATGCCAACAGCTACCTTAGTCGCCCCGGTCCGCGGATCGTCGATAGTCTGGAGTTGCTGGCCCGGCTGATCCATCCTGAGCGCTGCGCCGGATGGGGACCAGCCGCGGGCGCCCGGGCGGTTACGTTAGCCTGACGCCTACCTGCCGCGGCAGGGCGCGACGATGTAGCCGGGCAGGTTGCTTGATTTCATCACAGGGATGGATGGAGTGGGGCCATGACACAGCACGAGCCGACGATTGCAAGCATCCTGCGCCACCTGGCCCACGAGTATGACGGGCCGGTGGAGGAGCGTCGCATCCTCGAGCGGGTGCTGGAGCGACGACCGAGCAACGCGAAGAATCCGTACGCGACGATCCGTGAGCGCCTGCGCTGGGACGGCCTGACGCTCGGCTGGCTGCGGCTCAACCGGAGCCAGCTGATGCCGCTACGCGTTGCCCTCGAGGGGCTGCGCTTTCGCTGCCTACCACGGGCCCGCGATGTGCAGGCCGGGCTGCTGCCGCTTGCCCACCTCCAGCCCTTTGCCGGGCTGCGCACCAGCGGCTGCGCGCTGCGCGATCGCGATGGCGCCGAACTGGCCTTGATCGATATCGACGAGGAGCGCGGGCAACATGCCGCGTTGCCGGCCTTCGACCTGGGGGCCTGGTATGGGCGTCACGACTTCGCTCCCGGTGACAGCATCATCGTCAGTGTGGTGAGCGCCGAACCCCTGGTGCTCGAACTGGCCCACGAACCGCGCGAGGCCTTCCGGGCCGCGGCCGTGGCCGCCCAGGACGCAGAACTGGTCGAGACGATCGTCGAGCGGGTGCGCCGCTCGCAGGCTGCGCTGGTGCCCTGCGACGAGGTGGTGCTGCCGATCTTCGCCGCTGCCCCCTGGCGCGCGGCCTATCCCGGCAGCCCATGGCAGCACCTGGTGATCCGCGATGGGCGGCTCCAGCTCGTTGATGATATCTTCCTCACTAGCCAGCGCATCGGCTCGCTGCATCTCTTCGGTGGCGAAGAGGTCTTCGAGCAACAACCGGAGGACGCGCGCGATCGCCTGGCCAGCGACGCAGCCCTGCTGGCCGAGATCGAGGCACTGCAGCGCGACCTGTCGCAGGCCCGCCAGCGTGACGCCGAAGCGGGCCTCTGGAGCGGCCAGGTGCAGCGCGCGTCGGCCTTCGGCGCGCCTGGCGCTGATGCGGGCCGCCACCAGCACTTCCGCGGCCTCGACGATGATAGCCCGGGCGATGGATGGTCCGCTGATGCGGCCTGGGACCCCGAAGAGTTCTTCGGCGACGAGGAAATCGATCCTGATGACCCGGCGGTGCTCGATGCCGCGCACGAACGTATGCTCGCGCTCCTGCCTGCCGAGGTGCTGGAGCAGCTGCAGACGGCCCGTCCTGAAGAGGTCGAGGTGCTGATCGCCGGGCAACTCAACATGCTGCTCACCCGCGCACCAGAGCTCTTCCCGCGTATCGAACTGGTGGCGCCCGATGAGGAAGCGGAGGATGACCCGACCCTCGATGTCCTGCTGACCGGCGAGTGGCAGGAAGCCTGGGACGACGACCTGGTGGATGAGCTCGACGGCGATCTTGACGACGAGGCAAGCAATGCCTTCAGCACCAGCGGTGACCTGATGAGCCAGTTCCAGGACTACCTGCTGGAGATGGGCAAACGTGCCGCCACCGCCCGGGCGCGCACCCGCGCGCTCTCGGTCTACGCCGATTTCCTGGCCTCCTACTACGGGCGCACACTGGCCGAGGGTGACTATGCCACCCTCGACGAGTGCCTCTTCTACCACTACCCCCGGCGTGTGCTGAACTCGTCTGCGCGCCAGGTGCGCGAGCTGTGCACGGCGCTCAAGCAGTTCTACGCCTTCCTGCAACAGCGCGGCATCATTCCCGATGGGCGCTTTGCCGAGGCGCTCTGGCGGCGCCGGGAGCAGGCCGTGCGCGTGGTGACGATCTATGAGCGTATCTCCAGCGAATCGCCAGACTTTGAACTGCTCTTCGAGCGCCTCTTCCTCCCCTATACCGAGTAGCTGCTCGCCGCGCTCGCTGTTCCGAACCGGACCTGACCCCCGATGATCAGCTATCGCATTGCGATGCCCAACCCACATAGCCACCTCTTCGAGGTGACGGTGGAGGTGGACGCCCTGGCGGGTCCGTATGTCGACCTGGTGCTGCCATCGTGGACACCGGGCTCCTACATGATCCGCGAGTATGCGCGCCACGTGCAGAGCTTCGCCGCCCACAGCGCGGCTGGCCCGCTGCCCTGGCGGAAACTGGCCAAAGATTGCTGGCGTGTCGAGACCGGCGAGGCGCCCGGGATCACGGTGAGCTACCAGGTCTACGCCAATGACCTGACGGTGCGCACCAGCCATCTGGACGGCACACACGGTTACTTCAACGGGGCCAGCGTCTTTATGTACGTCGTGGGGCGCGAAGCCGAGCCGCTGCGCCTGCGGGTCGAGACCCCCACCGGCTGGCAGGTGACCACCGGGCTTACGCCGGCAGGGTCAGCCCACGAGTTCCTCGCGGCCGACTATGATGAACTGGTCGATTGCCCGGTCGAGTGCGGAACGCACCGGCTGCTCAGCTTCACGGTGGACGGGATCGTCCACCAGATTGCGATCTGGGGCCAGGGCAATCTCGACGAGGACCGGCTCGTAGCCGATACGCGGCGGATCGTTGAGGTGCAGCGCGACTTCTTCGGCGGCCTGCCTTATCGCCACTACAGCTTCATTCTGCACCTGATGGACGGGCGCGGCGGTGGCCTGGAACACCGCAACAGCGTGACCAACCAGGTGGATCGCTGGACCTTCCGGCCGGACCGCAAGTACGAGCGCTACCTGGCGCTGACCTCGCACGAACTGTTCCACGTCTGGAACGTCAAGCGGCTGCGCCCGGCGACGCTCGGCCCTTTCGACTACCGGCGCGAGAACTACAGCCGGCTGCTCTGGCTAATGGAGGGCGGCACCAGTTACTACGACGAGTTGCTGCTGGTGCGCGCCGGCCTGATGCGGCCCGGGCGCTACCTGGAGCGGCTGGCCGAGGAGATCGTGCTGTTGCAGAGCCAGCCCGGGCGCCTGTTGCAGAGCCTGGAGCAGAGCAGCTTTGACGCCTGGATCAAGCTCTACCGGCCCGACGAGAACAGCGCCAACTCCAGTATCTCCTACTACCTGAAGGGCAGCCTGGTCTGCCTGTTGTTGGACATGGAGATCCGGGCACGGAGCGGGGGCGCCCACTCGCTCGACGACCTGCTGCGCCAGTTGTACGCGGCCTACCCGCTAAGCGGGCCGGGCATCCCCGAGGAGGGGGCGGTGCTGGCGGCGGTGGAGGAGTTGACGGGCGACCGGCAGGGTAGCTTTCGCGACTTCTTCGCCCGCTACGTATCCGGGGTCGCCGAGCTAGACTACGCGCGGGCACTGGCCGTGGTCGGCCTGGAGCCGCGCTGGGAGCGGCGCGGGCCACGGGCGTGGCTGGGGCTGAACTTGAAGCGCGAGGGCGAGCGCACGATAGTGAGCGCCGTGCGCGCGGACGGGCCGGCCTACGCCGCCGGCGTCTACGCGGATGACGAACTGCTGGCCCTCGACGGGTGGCGGGTGGATGAGGAACGCCTCACGGCGCGCCTCGAAGAGCGAACGCCCGGCGCGACGGTACGGCTCACGCTCTTCCGCAGGGATGCGCTGATCGAGGTGCCGGTAACACTGGACGAAGCCCCCCCCGACCACCTGGAGATCGTCCCGCTGAGCGAGCCAGGCGCAGCACAGCAGCAGGCCTACCGCAAATGGCTGGGCCGGTAGACCGCTTCAGAATCACCGTCCTGTAGACGGCTCGGCACAATCCTGGTGGGTCGGTGGCGCGGCGCTGTCGGGCAGGCGCTCGACCTCGATCGCGCGGGCCATGCGCCGGTCCAGCGGGTGGTCGGCGGCGCCAAGGCGGACGGTCAGCGGGCCATCGAAGGGCGCGCTGGCCATAACTTCGACGCTTGCGCCGGGGACGAGGCCGAGATCAGCCAGGTAGCGCAGGCGGTCGCCACTCTGGTCGCGCACGCGCACGACGCGGCCACGCTCAGCGATGGCGAGGTCGGCGAGGCGGGTGCCATCGGAGGCGGGGAGCTGGCCCTCCACGGTCGGGATCGGGTCGCCGTGGGGGTCGAAGGTGGGGTGGCCGAGGTGCGCAGCGATGCGGGCTTCGAGCTTCTCGCTGATATGATGCTCAAGCTTCTCGGCCTCTTCGTGAACCTCGTCCCAGCTGTAGCCAAGGGCCTCGACCAGGTAGAGCTCGAGCAGGCGGTGGTGGCGGATGACCTCGAGCGCGATCCGTTCGCCGGCGGGCGTGAGCAGCACACCCTGGTAGGGGGTATGCTGCACGAGGTTCATCTCGGCAAGCTTCTTGATCATCCCGGTCACCGAGCCGGGCTTGGAGCCGCGCTGCTCGCCGAGCAGCGACGTGGTGACAACGCCGTACTGCTGCTGCAGAGTATAGATCGCTTTGAGGTAGTCCTCAATCGCGGGCGTCACGCGGCTGTGGTCTTCAAGCTCGGGCATCGGGGCGCTCACTTTCTGCGGTCGACGCGGCCTGGCCGCTCCTCCACAGGGTAGCACAACTTTACCATACCCCGGCGGGCTCCTGCAACCGTTGCGCCACAGAGAACCCCGTGCTATCCTGTGGCGCGAAACACAGACCGGCACACGGCCGGATGATTAGCAGCGTAATGGGTGCGGACCATGACCATCACCGACCGCATGCTGACCGGAGCGATTGCCAACAACCCGGCGAACTACGCCGGTGACGGCGAGTGGCGCTACTCGATCCCGCACAAGACGCTTTACTTCAGCAAGGCCGCCGAGCCCGACCCGAAGGATGCCGAGCCCTACTTCGTGCTGCCATCGCTGAATCCCGACGGCTCGCAGCGCATGGAGCACGCCTTCCAGCAGTTCATCCGCCGGCGCTGGCCGCCGAGCCGGCAGCGCGAGCTCGAGCGCTTCGCGGCGAAGCGTGGCTGGCATCTGGCGATGGAGCTGAAGTATGGCGGCGGCGCCCTGGAGGACCAGGAAGCGGAGGAGTGGCAGTACGTGGTGAATCGTGAGTTGCAGCGCCTCGCTGCCCAGGTACGGGAGCAGATCGCCGCGCTGGAGGGCTGAGGCGTGAGGCGAGGACGCGACGAGGCGAGGACGCGACGAGGCGAGGGCGCGACGAGGCGACGAGGCGAGGACGCGACGAGGCGAGGACGCGACGAGGCGACGAGGCGAGGACGCGATGGTCTTCGCGTCGTCGTGGCACCCCGTCCCCGTGGCACCCCATCACCCCTCTGGCGGCCCGGCGCCCCGTGGTGGGGTCAGGGCGTCACGCCCGTGAAGCGGCGCACGATCGTGCGTGCGACGCCAAGGATGCGGTAGGTGGCGCTCACCGTGAGCTGGTAAGGGCCGCTGGGCGGCGCGCCGAGTGGGATCTCGGCCTCCAGCGCATCACCATCGGTGGTGATGCTGCCGGTAACCTCGCCCGCCTCCAGGTCGAAGATCACGCTGATCGGCCGCGCGCCATACCCATAGGACCAGGTGATCGTCGCGTAGGTTGGGCCGACCCCGCTGATCCCCGTCAGGCGCGCCGCGCGCACCAGCGCGGGCAGGATCGCGACGCGAGTCAGCCAGAGGCCGCCACCCAGCCACAGGGCGTACCACAGGTATCTTCGACGGGTGTGGGTGTTGCTCATTGCCAAGCAATGCCTCATTCGTCTGGCGCGCCTGGGGGTAGCACGACCTGGCGGCGAGCGGGGTCCGGGGCCGGGCGGTACAGGGTGATCACATTCCCGATCACGCCAACCAGGGCAGCTCCGCTCTGCTCAACCATGGTCTGGGCCAGCTGGGCCTTCTGGTCCTTGTACTCAAGCAAACGGACCTTCACGAGCTCGTGGGCATCGAGCTCCTGGTTGAGCTTGGTGAGCAGGTGCTCGGTCAGGCCCTGCTTGCCCAGCAGCACAGTGGGCTTGAGCGGGTTGGCGAGTCTGCGCAGGTAGCTGCGCTGGCTCTTAGTCAGGGTGGTCATCGGCTCCTCTCAGTATCGGCGAGGGCGGGTGCTGCGCGGTAGCGGCCCCGGAGGTCGTTGAGCCGCACGGTCAGCACATCGCGCAGGTTGCGCAGCGAGTCGCGCAGTGGGTTGACCTTGGTCTCGCTGCCGTAGTGCCAGCGCACGGGCACCTCGGCGATGCGATAGCCACGTTTGCGGGCCAGGAAGAGCAGTTCAACATCATACGCGGTGACCGCGGCGCCCTGCACGACCGGCGCATCGTCGCCATAGATGCGCACCCGGCGGAAGAGATCCTGCGCGACTTCGCGGCGCAGGGCCTTGAAGCCGCACTGGGTATCGTTGATGCCGCGCAGCGCGACCAGCCGGATGATCCAGTTGAAGACCCGGCCCATGACGTGGCGATACCAGGGCTCGCCCTCGCGGGTGGCGCCGATGCCCTCGCGCGAACCGATCACCACATCGTAGTCGCTGGCGAAGAAGCCCTCAACCTTGACCCATTCCTCAATCGGCACGGCAAGATCGGCGTCGCACAGGAGCACGAAGGCACCCCGAGCGGCGAGGGCGCCCGCGCGGACGGCAAAGCCCTTGCCGCGATGGTCGCAGCGCAGCACCTGCACCGCTGGACACGCTTCGGCGATGGCGGCGGTGCGGTCACTGCTGCCGTCATCGACAACGATCACTTCGCTGGCGAACGGCTGTGCTGCGAGGTAGGCCCGCACGCTGGCGAGGGTCTGCGGCAGGCGGCGCTCCTCGTTGTAGGCCGGGATGACGACCGAGAGGTGGAGGTTGTGGTCAGGCAGATCTGGCATAGACGTGCTCATCATTGCCACCCGAAACGGGAGCGCTACGGCGCCAGCGAGAGGGTCTCACCGGGCTGCAGGCGCCGGCGTTTGCGCAGGAACGCCGGCAAGGCGGCGAGCGCGGCCAGCTGGCCCCGCAAGCGGGCGCGGGCCGCCGGCTCGCGCATATGAACCAGGCTGTGGACAGCGAAGCCGAGCTGCGAGGCGATCAGGTCCGGCCAGTGGCGACGGACCATGGGCGCAGGCATGTTCTTGGCCCAGACCAGGGCAAAGTTGCGGCCGCAGTAGTAGCTGGCGAGGGTGCCGCCCCCGCTGGCACTGAGCTTATGGTAGACGACCGCGGTGGGTACGAAGAGCGTGCGCATCCCACGGCGTCGCGCCCGCAGGTTCAGGTCCACGTCCTCGCAATACATCACCAGGTCCTCGTCGAGGATCTTGCCGTCCTCCGCGAGCGCCTCCAGGGCGGCGCGCCGGTAGGCTGCAGCGCCGGCACAGGGGCCGAAGACCTCGCTGAGCGCGTCGTACTGGCCACGGTCTGGCTCCCAGACGCCGCGGCTGCCGGGTTCGCCATTCGGTCGATAGAAATCGCCGGCGGAGTGGATGTGATCGCGCCGGTCAAAGAGCAGCAGCTTGCTGGCGGCAAAGGCATAGGTGGGATGGCGCTCCAGCGCACCGACGAGCTGTTCAAGCCAGGCGGGGTGGGCCTCGGTATCGTTGTTGAGCAGGACCACGAACGGGCGCCGGGTGGCGGCGATACCGGCATTGACGGCGGCGGCGAGGCCGCGGTTGCGCGGCAGGGCCAGGACCTGCACCTCGGGATAGGCGGCGGCGAGCAGACTGCGCGAGCCATCGGTGCTGCCGTCGTCAACGACGGTGATCTGGAAATCGCGGCGGGTCTGGGCGCGCAGTGCATCGAGGCAGGTGGGAAGCAGCGCGACGCCGTTGTAGTTGGGGATGATGACGTCGATCATACCGGGGGCAAGGTGCGGAGGTAGGCTTCCAGGGCCAGCTCCCAGGGGCGCAGGGAGATGCCGAGGGCGGCGCCGGCGTGATTGGCGAGCGGCGTGTAGGGTGGCGGCGTGCTATCGCGGGTGAAGTCGGCGAGCTTGATGGGCGTGATCGGGGTGGCTTCGTAGCCCGCGAGGCGTAGCACGGCCTGGGCGAAGGCGAAGCGCGAGCAGTCCCCGGCGTTGACGAGGTGGTAGGTGCCGAAGTGGCCGGTGGTGATGAGCTGCGCGATGGCATCAGCCACGTCGGCGGCGTAGGTGGGGCTGCCAACCTCGTCGTCGACCATGCGCAGGCCGCCGACGGGCGGGCTGGCGGCGAGGCGCAGCACGGTGCGAACGAAGTTGCGCTCGCCGCCGAAGAGCCAGGCCACGCGAACGATATAGAACGACGTGAGCAACTCGCGCACCGCCTGCTCGCCGGCCCATTTGGAGCGGCCATAGGCATTGATCGGGCGTACCGCGTCATACTCGGCGTAGGGTCGATCAGCGTCACCGGGAAAGACTTCGTTGGTGCTGATGTAGACCAGCGGCACGTCGAGGCGGCGACAGGCGAGGGCAACATAGCGGGTGCCGAGGCCATTCACCCGATAGGCCAGGTCCGGGTCGCGGGCACAGCCATCGACATTGGTGTAGGCGGCGGGATGGATGACCAGTTCGGCGTGGGTAGCGACGATCTGCTCAACGCAAGCCGGCGAGCCAAGCTCGAGCTCCTGGCGGCCCAGGGGGATGAGCTCATTGCCCGGGGCGAGGGCAGCACTGAGCGCACTGCCGAGTTGCCCCCGCGCACCGGTGATCGCGATCCGCACGTCGGCTGCTCCGCTGTCGGCGAACGCCGCGGCCCAGGCGCCCGGCGCTCCATCGGGGTGCAAGAGTAGCAGATAGGCCGGGCGGCGTCAACTGGGCATCAGAACGACACCCGCCCGCTCACGGCCTCATCGAGCGGGTGTGGCGCGCCGGCGCCGGCAAACACGTGCAGTGCGTAGCGCTCGGCGATGGCAGCGCAGGCGCGGAGGCCACGGACGCTGTTGCCGCGTTGGTCCAGCGGGGGCGAGAAGACGGCTATGCCAAGCCGCCCGGGGACGACGGCGATGATCCCGCCGCCGACGCCGCTCTTGGCGGGCAGCCCGACGGTGGGGAGTATTGGGGGAAACCACTGAGACCTGGTCAATATACCACAGCTGGCACGCAGATCAACGTTGGAGCGCATCGACGGTGTCGATCAGGTGAACAACCCGTTCGGAGAGCAGCCGCGCGAGCAGCAGGTGGAAGGTCGAAGCGAACTCGGGCTACTCCCGCTGCAGGCCGTGCAGGTCGTCGCGGGTGATACGATAGACGACGCCGGGCGTATCGACAACCACGGCCGCCGTCCGCTTCCGGCCCAGGTAGAAGCCGAGCTCGCCAACAACCCGCCCGCCGCGCATGGTCTCGAGACGGATGGCCGGGCCGACCGGGGGCTCAATCTGGGCCGTGACCTGAGCCGACTCGATCAGGACCAGGGTCAGGCCCTCAGCCTCGGCGAGCTGGCGCAGCCTGGCGAAACTGAGGCAGGCTGTGGAGTCGATGCGTGGAACGAGGTGGAAGTCAAGCAGCACGAAGCGCAGCCGGGGCAGATCGGTGGCGAGCGCACGACGGCGCACCTGCTCGACGAGCTCGTGGGCGCTGCCGCTGCGGTGCGGACGCAGCGCGCTGCGTCCGTACGTTCTTCAGCATTGGCGTGTCACGCCGCTAAGAGGCCGCGGCCCCCAGGCGCTGCCGCAATTCCTGCTCGGAGTAGGTGTGATGCCAGTGCCGCAGATAGACATCCCTGGGGATCATCAGGACGACCACTTCCTGCTCGGCGATGACGGTGCCGTTGCGCAGCGCGCCGCGGATCACGCCGGTAGCGCCGACCGGCATCCACGCACGCACCGGGAACGGGGCATAGCCGCCGAGGGGCAGCACCATGAGCCCGTCGCCGAGCGGAACGTAGACCATGCTGGCCTGGGCGCCAGCCTCGACCAGCGTCTCGCCGGCGCTGATCCGGGTCAGCCGCACATGGCGAAAGGCGGCCAGCGGGTCGATATCCGCCACTTTGCAGCCGGAGCGCGCCATACGCGCCAGCAACTCGCGGCGCTGTTCCACTTCCCAATCGACCGGCGCGGCCGCAAGGTAGCGCCGGTACTCCCGTTCAGGGGCATGGCGTAGCGACGGGACAATATCGATATGCGCGGCGGCAGCGCCGCCTGCCGCGCACAGCGCACTCCGGACCAGGTCGACGAAGAGGGGGTTGTCATCGGTACTTTCGAGCCAGGTCTCGATCGAGGCAGCCGGCTTGAGGCCCGAGGGCGCCGGTTCCTCCACCGGCCGACGGAAACTCTCGATTACGTCAACCTGAACATCGTGCACGATCAGCGCGGTGCAGGCGACCGCGCGCGCAAGCGCCTCCTGCGTGGCAAATGCGCCACGCTGAAAGCTCACCCGCAGATTGCCAGTCTGGTCCAGCTGGGTGGCGGCGATGTTTGCCTCACCCGCGGCGTGCCGGTCATCGACCTCGAGCATGTAGAGCTGGTCGTGACCGAGGCGCAGGGCGTAGACGGCACAGCCGGTCTGCTGGCTGATGAAGACTTCATAGCCGCCGCTGGTCTTCTGCACCGTGCCGCGCTGGCGCAGCGCGTCGGCGCAGCGCAGTGCGCGCAGCGTATCGACGACATCGTCGGCCAGGGCGCGCACCCTGTCATCAGGGGCAATCAGCCAGCCGAACGACGGATCACCCGGCGGTGCGTCGGCGCCCCGCAGGTGAGGTGGACCCGGCCACCGCTGCGCTGGCCGAGCATATCCGGAGCGGGCGCCCGCAGCAGGCCACGTCACGCCCGGCTCGTCAGCTCCCCACGCCGCTAACCCCGTTGATCGGGCGCGAGGAGGAACTGGCGCTGCTCGACGGGCTGCTGCGCGGCAGTGCGCGGCTGGTGACCCTGGTCGGCGCGGGCGGCAGCGGCAAGACACGCCTCGCACTGGCGGCGGCGACCATGCTCCACGATAGGTTCGCCGACGGCGCCTGGTGGACGCCGCTGGCCGGCGTGGCCCGCGCGGTCGAGGATGTGTCCCAGGCCGACAGCATTGCCGCCGCGATCCTCGCGGCCCTGGGACACCAGCCGGCTGGGCAACGGTCGCCATGTGACGAACTGCGCGACACCCTGGGCAAGCGGGAGGTGCTGCTGGCCCTCGACAATTGCGAGCACCTGCCCGCGACTGGCGGCCTGGTGGCCGACCTGCTCGGGGCCTGCCCGCGGCTGCGGATCCTGGCCACCTCACGCGAGCGCCTCGGTGTGTACGGCGAGACGCTCCAGGCGCTGGAGGGGCTACCGCTCCCCAGCACGGATGACGCCGGCGCCGCTTCGCCGGCGGTGCAACTCTTCCTCACCCACGCGGCCCGCCACACGCCCGGCTTTGGCGCTACCCCGGCCGAGCTCGCGGGGGTGGCGCAGCTCTGCAGGCTACTCGATGGGCTACCGTTGGGCATCGAACTGGCCGCACGCTGGGTGCAGCATTACTCCTGCGACGAGATCGCCACGGCCGTCCAGCGCGACCTCGCCTTCCTCGCGACGCATGACCAGCACGTGCCGGAGCGTCAGCGGAGCCTGTATGCCGTCTTCGACTACTCATGGGGGCTGCTGAGCCCGAGCGAGCAGCGCGTGCTGACCCGGCTGGGAGTCTTTCCAGGCTCATTCGACCGGACGGCGGCGGAGCATGTCGTCGCGGCGCCAGTGGCGATCGTCGCCGCGCTGGTCGACAAATCGCTGCTGCGGCGCGGCCCGCCGGGGCGCTACCAGATGCCCGAACTGCTCCGGCAGTTCGTCTTCGCCCGGCTGCGGGCCGATTCCGAGGAACTGGCGCGGCTCGCGGCGATGCATAGCCACTACTACCTGGGCTTTGTCGCCGCGCGCGCCACCACCCTGGCGGGCGCCGAGCACGACCGAGCCATGGCCGAGATCAGCGTGGAGCTGAGCAACATCCACCAGGCGTGGCGCTGGGCGGCCACCAGTGGCGCAGCGGAGCACCGCGCAGCGCTGGGCCGTGCCGCGCCGGGGCTCGAGCTGTACATCGCGCAGCACGGGCTACTGCTGACCGGCACCGAGTGGTTCACGCCGCCAGCAGACGAGGACGCGAGGAGGTGAGGAGGCGAGGACGCGAGGACGCGCGGACGCGAAGACGCGCGGACACGGTCACCCAGGGGCACAACACCCACCCCGCCACGGGGCGACCGGGTGACGCGAGAACGCGCGGAGGCTCAGCTATGCTCCTCGTGGCGGGATGCCGGCAGGTCAGGCGCGTGAGCGGGGTGCTGCCAGGGCCAGCGGTGCTCGATCTCGACCACGATCGACCAGCCGAGGAAAGTGCGGATAAGCACCAGGATGGCCAGAGACGCCACGCTGGCCAGCGTCGGCTTCAGCGCCACCGTGAGGATAATGTCGGCAGCCACGAGGACTTCCAGGCCGAGCAGCAGCCCACGGCCGAGGCCCACCCGGTAGCGCTCGTAGATCGTCGTGCGCTCGCCGCCACTGAAGAAGCCACGCAGATAAACCACCGTGCTGGTCAGGGCCACGATGACGATAATTGCTACCGCCAGCAGTTCCAGACTGAGCGCCGCCACCTCGATCCACTCCAGCAGCAGCTTCACGTACTGGCCCGGCGTGTACTCGCTCATAGCCACCCCGTCGTCTGTGCGGTGATCCACCGTCCGGCAGATCAGCAATCAGGGCACCACCACCCGCATCACGCCGGGCAGCACCTGCGCGCTAAAGGGCGTCTCGCCCCAGACCTCGCCATCACCGATGATCGCCTCAGGGGGATCGGTGGCGACCGTCACCGCGCGTACCTGCCAGTGGCGCACCATCTGCGCGCGCGCGGCCTCCTCGTCACCGCTGAGCGGCCGGCGCAGCAGCGAGAGGAAGTTCAGATTCTGCACGATGACCACATCGAGCAGGCCATCGCTGACACTGATCCGCGCCAGCAGCGGCAGCCCCGGCAGCCCGACGTTGCCCGAATTGGCGACCATGCAGGTGTAGCCGTCCACCTCGACCTCCTCGCCGTCGAGGGTCAGGTTGTAGCGCACCAGCTTCAAATCTTGCTGGATGGCCGAGAGCGCATAGGCCAGCTTGCCCAGGCGCTCTTTGGCCTCACGGGTCGTATGCTGCACATAGGCGGCCTCATACCCCGTCGCAATGCGCAGCGCGAAGCGATGCTCACCGCACTCGCCCATGTCGATGTCGCGCACGCTGATCTGCTCGCGGGTGAGCAGTTCGGCGGCCCTGGCTACATCGTTCTCGATGCCGAGCTCAGTTGACAGCACATTGCCCGTCCCACCGGGGATGATCGCCAGTGGTATACCCGAGCCCATCAGCCCGGCGGCGGCCTCCATCACCGCCCCATCGCCGCCGTAGATCATCACGGCATCGTAGCCGTCGACCACCGCCGCTGCCGCCAGGCGCTGCGCCTCGCCGCTGCCGTGGGTGACGTCGACGTCCCAGGCGAAGCTGGCCGCGCGCAGCACATGGTTGAGTGGCCGGAGGATCGGGCGTTCAACGCCCGAGGCCGGGTTGATGATCACTTTCACACGCCTGATCGTGCTGCGGTCGATGGTGGTGACCGGCGCCACGCCGGGCGTCGCCAGGTTGCTGAGCAGGTCATCGGGCAGGCTGGTCTGCAGAAAGCTCGCCCCGACCAGGAAGGGCTGCACGCGAGCGAGCAACTGCTCGGCGTCGGCGGTCTTGCCCAGCACGAACAGTGCCGACATGCCGGGCTCGATCGCGCCGGTGAACTGCCGTACGCGGCGCGCCAGCTGGCTCTGTGAAGCCAGGCGTTGGGCCAGCAAACCGCCGGCGACCAGGCCGGTCACGGGAAAGGCGGCAAGCGCGCCGACCAGCAGGCCCAGGCCGGCGCCGGTAGCCGCCGACAGCACGGTGGGGAGCGCATCGTCGAGGCCCCGCAGGTGGCGCAGCTTGCCGTCATCCTCACGGACAAGCACCAGGGCATCGTCAATCTCGACCAGGCCGTCCTTCTCCAGCTGGCGGAGCGTATCGAGCACACGACTGGCCTGGTGGCGGTCGTCGAAGGCGATCGCAGTTAATTGGCCCATACGCTCCATCATAGCACCCGGCTTGCACCGGTTGCAAGGAGTCGCGCGCAGCCTGCAGGGCGAAGCAACGTCCCGGTTTTCGCGTCCTTCGCTACGCACTGCGCGCTACTCAGGGTGCGAACGGCCGTATCGAGGGGGCGTTCGGCTGAGCCCGCGTGATCAATGACGCCTTCGTCAACGAGCACAGTGGTGCGAACGGCCGTATCGAGGAGGCGTTCGGCTGAGCCTTCGTCCCGGCGGCTCGCGAGCTGCAGACGGTCCATGGCGAGGATGACAGTGCCTGGCACTCAGTGCGCGATCAACAGCTTGAAGGCAACCCGGCGCCCGAGCTGCTGGCCGAAAGCCAGGGTAACCCATAGCGCGCCGAGGTTATCGACCAGGGCCACCTGGGCCAGGTCGCCGACGCGCACCGGGTGCAGGCCAACATCGGCGATCAGCTGCTCAGCCACCGTGCGCGCTTCACCCTCCGGGCTGACATAGAACAGGTCAACCTGCACACCGTCGATCTGCGGTTCGGCGAAGTTCTCCCAGCCGAGCGAGTTGAAGGCACGGATGAGGGTCGCCTGGGGAGCCGCGGCCTGCAGGGGCGCCAGGGCGTTGATCACGGGCTGGCCGAACTGATTGGTCGCGTCGATCACCAGCTTGCCATTCAGTGCGGCGGCGTGCTCGGCCGCGAAGTCGGCCACCGCCGCGCCGGGGATCGCGATCAGCACCACCTCGGAAGCCGCCAGCGCATCGCCGACCCGGGCGACCTGCGCGGTGTAGTCCGCGGCCCGTTGCGCCGTGCGGGCCCTGGGGCTCTGCGGATCGCGCACGCCAAACACCACCTGGTGTCCCGCCGCGGCCCACGCCGTGCCGAGCGTCGTTCCAATGTTGCCGCTGCCGATGACTGCGATACGCATCATACTTCTCCTTGTTCCGATGGCCTGTCACGGCGCATCACGCCGCGACGGCGGTGAGCAGCGCGGCGATCTCGCGGCCGAAACGTCGCGCGCTGGTGGGGCCATCGCCGGTGACGATAGCGCCGTCCACAACGACACCCGTGCCCTGGTAGCGCGCACCCAGCCGTTGAAGGGTCTTCGCCTCGCTCGCCGACACGGTCGCATTCTTGCCAGTCAGCAAACCGGCGTTGGCCAACACCACCGGGGCCAGGCAGATCGCCGCCACGACCTTGCCGCGCCCGTGCATCTCGCGGGCAATACGGTGCGCCTGGGGATCGTGGTAGTACTGCCTGACGCCGAGCCCGCCAACGAAGACCACCGCATCAAACGCCTCCGGGTCAACCTGCGCCAGGGTCAGGGTGGGGACGACCCAGCCGCCGAGCATCCCGCTGCAGGGCCGGGTCGTCGCGCTGGCAATGACCGTGCTATGCCCGGCCCGCTCCAGTTCGGTGCGGGTCTCGAACAGTTCCTCATCACGGAACTGCTCGGATGGAACGATCATGACGATATGGGCCATCGGAGTACCTCGCTTTCCACGTAGCGGCCAATCTACCGCCAGTATAGGACGAAGCCCGATGCCGCAGTGTGTCAAAACATCCACCCTGACGATCGGTTCAACCACCGGGGAGGCCCCTTTCAGGGGTAGAGTTTTTGGGGGTTAACGACCCAGGTGTAAAGGATTAGTGAAGGCGGTTCAGCCGTCTGGTACGATGCGGTTCTC
>DAOUBZ010000587.1:0-3242 GCA_034432515.1 Chloroflexaceae bacterium
TCGCCGGCGCCGTTGCTCCAGCTGCCCAGCAGCAGGTCGAACAGCCCTTCGCCTCGTGGCGCCAGGCCACCCGGCTCGCCCGGCACGCTCCGCCGCGCCAGGCGGGCCATGCGCTCCAGCAGGTCGGCGCCCCAGCCCGCGTTCACCGCCGCATCGGCATTATCGCAGCAGACCAGCACGCTGTGACCGGCTCGCACCAGGGCGGCCTCCACCGCCTCGGGCGTGTCGCCGCGGCTCGCCAGCGCCCGGCTGACCAGCCGGTAGACCGTCGCCGCGTCGGGCAGCAGCGCCAGGTCGAGGTAGAGCGCCTCCAGCGTAGGATCCTCCAGCACCGCGCCCGCCGACTGCCCCACGTGGGTCAGCAGTGAGGACTTGCCGGTGCCCGGCGCGCCGGTGAGCAGCACCGGGCGCCGTGCCTCCAGGCGCTCAAAGACCATGCCCACTTCGCGCCAGCGCCCGGTAAAATGCTCCGGTTCGGTGATCCGCTCGCGCTGGGTGAAGGGGTTCATGGGGTCAGGTACCAGCGCTCGATGTTCCACAGGTAGAGCGGCGCATCGAGCTCAACCGGGCCATCAAGCGTGGTGACCCGGCTGCTGAGCGCCACGGGCAGGCGGTCGGCCCAGAGGAAGAGGTACGGCAGCGCATCGGCCACCCGCGCCTGGGCCTGCGTGATTGCCGCGCTGCGCTCATCGAGGTTGTAGAGCTGCCGGGCGGCCTGGGCCTGGTTGTCATAGGCCGGGTCGCTGAAGCCAACGAAGTTGCGCGTCGAGCGCTCGTCGGTCTCGCCCTGGTTGAGCTGGCTGGAGTGGAACAGGGCGAAGTCATCGGGGTCGTAGAACATCACGTCGGCAAAGTCCGGGTCGCCGGCGCCGTTGCTCCAGCTGCCCAGCAGCAGGTCGAAGTCGAACGGCGGGGCGTAGCGTGAGAGGATGACGGTGGCGAAGTCGGCTGGCTGCACCTCGATCTGCATGCCTACCGCCGCCGCGGCCTCGGCGATGCGCCGCGCGGCTGCCACGCGCCGCGCATCATCGCCGCGCACATAGAGCGTCGCGCTGAGCGGCGTCCCATCGCGCTGGCGGATCGTGGCCCCCTCGGGCAGCGTCCAGCCGGCCTCATCGAGCAGAGCCCGGGCGGCAGCGAGGTCGGCGCCGGCAGCGGGCGCGGGCGTCAGGTCGGCCCAGGAGCCGGGCAGGGCACTTGAGCTGATCGCGATGCCCTGGCCGTCGGTGGAGGCCTCAACCAGGCGCGGCAGGTCGATGGCCAGTGCCAGTGCGCGGCGCAGACGCTGATCGGCGAAGGGGCGACCCTCGCGCAGGTTGAAGCCGAGGAAGTAGTAGCCGTTTTCGGGGTAGGCGCCGAGTACGATGCCAGGCACGGCAGCGGCGGCGGCCCGCTCACTCCAGGGCAACTCGGCCAGCAGCAGCTGGCTATCGGCCAGGGCTTGACGGGCCACCGCCGGATCGGGGGCCACGACCAGAGCCACCCGGTCGAGCAGCGGCGCGCCGCGGTGGAAGTCGGCGAAGCGCTCGAGCACCACCGCCTGGCCCGGGTCGCGTTCGGCCAGGCGGAACGGCCCGCTCCCGATCGGCACGTCCCAGAAGTTCAGCGTCGCAATGTCGCGCTCGGCGAGCGCATGGGCAGGCAGGATGGGCACCGCCAGCGCGGGCAGCAGCGGCGCGAAACGACTGGTCAGCGTGAGTACCACCGTGGTGCTGGTGGGCGCGGTGGCCGCACTGACATAGCGCAGGTCGGCCAGGAGCGCGGTCGAGGTGAGCGGGAGGCTGCGCAGCCGTTCGAGGGTAAAGAGCACGTCGCCGGCGTCGAGCGGTGCACCGTCGTGCCAGGTGAGGCCACTGCGTAGCGTGAAGGTGAGCGTGCGCCCGTCCGGGGTGGTCTCCCAGCGTTCGGCCAGGTCGGGCACAGGGCGTAGCCGGTCGTCGAGGCGCATAAGGCCGCTGTAGAGCAGCCCGATGATCTGTTCCTCGCCCCGGGAGCGTGGCTGCCAGGGCCGCAACTCCGGCACATCGGCGGCCAGGCGCACGGTGAGGTTGCCGCCCCGGGGCAGCGGTGTGGAGCTGGGCGGCGGCGTGGGCTCCACGGCTGCCGTGGCATCGGTGGGGGGCGGACCGCCGGCAGCGGTGCAACCGGCCAGCAGGGCGAGTGTGGCAAGGGCCGCAAGCAGGCTGGCCAAGAAGAGGCGACGGATGGGTAGCAAGCTCATGACGCCCATTATAGCGCAGCTACCCGGACACCCCGCCCGCAGCCTGGCCCGGGGCCAAGCCCCAGACCCACGTTGTTTACAAACAACCCTCGGGGCGGCTACGCCGCCCACGCCCTCACCGCGGGAGCGGACCGTGCACGAGCCCTGGGCCCGGCGGATGAGCATTTGCTCAGAACGGCGGCATTTCGGATGGTACAGGCTCCGTAACAAAACAGCCTATGCTACAATAGCAGAACGATGGGGTGGCGACGTGACTGGCAGCGCGAGGAGGGCAGATGACTGTACAACGAGCCGATGACTCGGTGCAGCAACGGCTGTGGTCCACACTCGAGCCGCTGGGCTCGCCCCAGGCCTTCCGGCGGCACAGCGCGATCTACACCCCTGGGCAGCCGGCGCATGCCCTGTTCCTGCTCCAGACGGGCCAGGTTGGCCTGCAGATGCTCTCGAGTGAGGGCCGGGTGCTCACGGTGAAGGTGGTGGAGCCGGGGCAGATCTTTGGCCACAGCGCGCTCGATGGTGGGGAACGCTATGACACCTACGCCGAGGCGCTGCAGCCGGCGCGGGTCGTGGCGGTGCCACGCGCCGCGGTGCTCCAGGCCGTCCATCGCGAGCCGGGCCTCGGTACGGCCCTGATCGAGTTGCTTGGCCAGCACCGCCTCACGGTCAGCCGGCGGCTCGACGAAGTGGCCTTCAAATCGGTGCCCGCCCGCCTCGCCTCGGTGCTACTCGAAATGTCGGAGGACCAGACCACCGGGCCGAAGCCACAACAGCGCGTCCCACGGCGCACCCACCAGCAACTGGCCGAGATGATCAACGCCTACCGCGAGACGGTCACCAAGGTCATTAACCAGTTCCGCGACGCGCGGCTGCTCGATGTGGACCGCTCAGGGATCACCCTGCTCAACCCCTCCCGCCTCCGCGAACTCTCGCAGAGCTAACGCGGTAAGGCCGAAGCAGTAGCACAGCCACAGCTTCGGCCCAGCCATCGCCCCGTAAGGCCGAAGCTCTGGGTGCGCCCGGG
>DAOUBZ010000588.1:0-1801 GCA_034432515.1 Chloroflexaceae bacterium
TGGCGGTGCAGCCGACAACACCACCGAACGAACCTACCCCGCCGCGGGAGGCGGACGTTGCACTCCTATTCCGCCAGGATTGACATCCGTCCAGGGCCGTGCTATCGTCCCCTGAGCGTCATTCGTACTGTGTAGCCAGAGCTATGCTGAGAGATCTTCCTATTAGTGTGATTGGGCCCGGGGCGATGGGCGAGGCGATCATCGGTGGCTTGCTGCGCCAGGAGTTGGTGGCCCCCGAGCAGGTGCTGGTCAGCCACCCCCGCGAGGACCGGCGTCGCGAGCTGGCGGCCCGCTACGGTGTGCGGACCAGCCCCGACAACGTCGCCGCCGCCGAATGGGGCCGCGTGGTGATCTTTGCGGTCAAGCCCCAGCAACTCAGACGGGTGCTCCCGCCGCTGCGCGGGATGCTGCGCGATGAGGACCTGGCACTCTCGATCGTGGCCGGCGCCACCATCGCCAGCTTCGCCGAGGCGCTCGCGCACCCGGCGGTGGTGCGCAGTATGCCCAATACGCCCGCCATCATCGGCGAGGGCATGACTGTCTGGACCGCGGGCCCGGAGGTCAATGAGACCCAGCGGGGCTGGGCGCGCACCGTGCTGGGCGCCCTTGGCCACGAGCTCTTCGTGGATAGCGAGGCCTACCTGGATATGGCCACCGCGATCAATGGCACCGGCCCGGCCTACTTCTTCCTGATGATGGAGGCGATGATCGACGCGGGGGTCCACCTCGGCCTGTCGCGGCGCATCGCCGAGGAACTGGTGCTGCAGACCATGCTGGGCTCGGTGCGTTACGCCCTGCAGAGCGGCGCGCACCCGGCCCAGTTGCGCAACGCCGTCACCTCGCCGGGTGGCACCAGCGCCGCCGCGATCTCCGAGCTTGAGCGGGGCGGCATGCGCACCGTGCTCGCCGACGCGATCTGGGCCGCCTATCGCCGCTCGGTCGAACTCGGCAGGTGACTATGGTAAGCTACGGCCGCCCGCGCCTCATCACTGAGGACGACAAGTTTTACCGGGCCTACGTCGCGAGCTTTTCGCTGCAGCGCAAGAACCAGAAGGCGATGCGCCCGCCGCGCCAGCGCGAACTGTTCGGCGGTGAGGCCGAGGCGGCCATCCGTAGCTGGCTCGGCGAGCGGCTGGAGCTGGACGAGCGGCGCATCCTCGCCTACGAGGAGCGCCGTAACCGGCGTGGCGTGCTCAAGTACCGCGAGCTCGATGCGCTGCACATCACCGATCGCGCCGCCTGGGTCTTCGAGATCAAGGCCAGCCGCACCGCCAGCGCGCTGCGCCGGGCCGTCGGCCAGCTGCGCGAGACGCAGGCCATCCTCAAGCTGCTCTTTCCCAGTGTGCGCGTGACGATCATGCTCGTCGACACGGGCATCCCCGCCAGCGTCGAGGAGGTGGAGGCGCTGATGGCCTCCGAGCGGCCACCATCCCGCCGCCCCGAACTGCTCAGCGAGGTCACCGCGGCGCTCCCCGACCTGCGGCTGATCACGAACCTCGACGAGCCGCCCGACCCCGAGCGGATCGATGTGCTGCGCTTCAGCGTCGACGACATCATCGCCATCGCCGGCGCCGAGCACCTCTCGCTCGACTGGGAGGCCGACGACGAGGAGCCCGAGGAGCCGGCGGGGCCGCGCACCGGCTCGTCGCTCTATGCCAGCAGCGGCGACGACGAGCCGGCCCCGGGCAACGACGACGACGATACGCCACTCGCCGCGGCGCTGCGCAAGGCCGGGCTGAGGTAGCGCGTGGCGCCACTCACTCCCCTCGCTGTCGTGACCGGCAAGGCCGCCGGCGGGCTC
>DAOUBZ010000589.1:0-14525 GCA_034432515.1 Chloroflexaceae bacterium
CCTGCCCTGAGCGTAGCCGAAGGGGGGCAGGGGGGTGAGGGCAAGCAGCGCATCAGGACGCCATCCGCCAAAAAACCTACCCCTGAGAGCCTCCCCCAGCGGGGGAGGGTTCGGGAGGGAGGGTAGCGAAAAGCTCTGTTTTCAGACACGAGTCTGGACACGGGACTGACACCGATGGCGCCGTTGCTTGCGTCGGGTTGTGTCAGTCCGTGTCCCGGCATCGTGAACGCAGCGTAACGCGACCGTCAGCGTGTCTGGAGGAGGTTCGGTCCACGCAATGACTACCCCGCGACTTCGTCCTGGCAGCAGCAACGCATGGCGTGAATATCAGTTCTGGAACTGGCTCGGG
Source organism: Chloroflexaceae bacterium (assembly GCA_034432515.1). Classification (GTDB taxonomy): domain Bacteria; phylum Chloroflexota; class Chloroflexia; order Chloroflexales; family Chloroflexaceae; genus JACAEO01. The sequence goes on from DAOUBZ010000589.1 coordinate 350, forward strand.
TTGGTGCCTTTCTTCCTGTTCGTGCTGATCTTCCTGATCGTCCCTTCACTCAACCTGTTCACGGGCGCATTCGTTACCAGTAGAGGTGATTTCACACTTGCAAACCTTAGTGTTTTTCGCAATCCAAATGTCATCAGGGCCTACCTCACGAGCTTGCAGGTCAGCCTGCTAACCGCGATTATTGGCGGTCTGTTTGGTTTTTTTGTCGCCTACGCAGTAACCATCGGCAATGCGCCCCGCTGGATGCGCGGCATCATCATCACCTTCTCGGGGCTGGCGGCCAACTTTGGCGGTGTACCGCTCGCTTTTGCCTTCATCGCGACCCTGGGACGCACCGGCTTCATCACCGCCATCCTGCGCGGCATCTGTTTTCCTGGCGCCGATGGGGCTCCTGTCTGCCCGTTCAACCCCTACGACCGCGGCTTCAACCTCTACAGCCTGACCGGACTGGTGCTGGCCTACACCTACTTCCAGTTCCCGCTGATGGTGCTGACGATCACGCCCGCCCTTGAGGGCATCCGCCGCGAGTGGCGCGAAGCGTCAGCCAGTCTGGGCGCAAGCACCTGGCAGTACTGGCGTGATGTGGCCATTCCGGTGCTGACTCCCTCCATCCTTGGCACGAGCATCTTGCTGTTCGGCAATGCCTTTGGCGCATACGCCACCGCCCAGGCGCTGACCGGCGGGAGCATCCCGCTCGTGACGATCTTTATCGGCCAGCAGATCCGCGGCGACGTGCTGGGCAATCCGCACGAAGGCTACGCCATGGCGATGGGCATGGTCGTTATCATGGCGGTCACGATTGTCGCCTACAGCGTCCTCCAGCGCCGGGCCTCGCGCTGGACCCGATCATGAACGCAAAACGCACTAACTGGTGGGCGATCTTCTGGGTCGTCGTCGCTTTCCTCTACTTTTTCCTGCCGATGTACGGCACGCTCGATTTCTCGCTGCGCATGCAGCGCGGCGAGATCAGCCTGCTGGCCTACGAGATCGTCTTTGCCGATCCACGCTTCTGGCAGGGCTTTCAGTACTCGACGCTGATGGCGCTGATCACGATTGTGATCAGCACGCTCATCTTTGTGCCGACCGTCTACTGGATGTACCTCAGGGTGCCGCAGGCGCGCCCGGTGATGGAGATTATCACCATCCTGCCCTTCATCATTCCTACGATCGTTTACGTCTTCGGCTTGATCCGCACCTTTTCGCGCCCACCCTTGCAACTAACCTTGAGTACCGTTACGACTGATATGTTGATTGTGGCAGGGTACGTGGTGATCTCGATGCCCTTTATGTTCCGCGCCATCGATGTCGGGATGCGCACCATCGATGTGCGCACGTTGACCGAAGCGGCGCAGAGCCTGGGCTCAAACTGGTTCCAGGTTCTGGCTTTTGTCATTGTGCCGAACCTGCGCATCGCGATCCTGAGCGGCGCCCTGATCTCCTTTGCCACCGTGATGGGCGAGCTCATTCTGGCCAGTTTCCTTGTGCGCCCGGCCCTGGCCCCCTACATGGCGCTGCTCGGTTTGACCAAGGCCTACGAGCCGGCGGCGCTGGCTATTATCAGCTACGCCCTGACCTGGTTCAGTCTGGGGATGCTCCAGCTGATCAGCCGGGGCGATACGACCAGGCAGATAACCGGACGCTGAGCAGCGGGAGTGCTTATGATGCACCTTGAGCTAACACAGATCAGCAAATCGTTCGGCAGTGCCATCGCGGTCGAGGACTTCAACCTGGCAGTCGCGCAGGGTGAGTTCATCTCGTTCCTTGGCCCCAGCGGATGCGGCAAAACAACCACACTGCGCATGGTGGCCGGCTTCGAACGGCCCACGTCGGGTACGATCACGATTGACGGCAACGATATTACCAATACCCCGCCCAACCGGCGCAACATGGGCATGGTCTTTCAATCCTACGCGCTGTTCCCCAACATGACGGTCGCGCAGAACGTGGGTTACGGCCTCAAGATCGCCGGCAAGACCAGGGCGGAGATCGAGCGGCGCGTGAGCGAGTTGCTGGCGCTGATCAAACTGGAAGGCTTCGCCAGGCGCTACCCTTACCAACTCTCGGGCGGGCAGCAGCAACGTGTCGCCCTGGCGCGCGCCCTCGCGCTCAGCCCGCAGCTCCTGCTGCTCGATGAGCCGCTCTCGGCGCTCGATGCCAAGATCCGCATCGAGTTGCGCCAGGAGATCCGGCGCATCCAGCGGCAACTGGGCATTACCACGATCTACGTAACCCACGACCAGGAGGAAGCGCTCTCGCTCTCCGATCGCATCGTCGTGATGTGCAACGGGCGGGTGGAGCAGGTCGGCACACCCAGCGAGATCTACAACTATCCGGCGACCGCCTTCGTGGCGAAGTTCGTCGGCCACATCAACCTGCTGCCAGTCAGCGTGACCGACGCCCGGCACGGCCTGGTCCGCCTGGGCAGTCAATCGCTGCGCGCCGGGCGTTACGGGCAACTGAACGGGCGTCCGATCCGGCTGGCCGTGCGCCCTGAAGAGATTAACCCCGGCGCTGCGGCAACGGCCAACGTGCTCAGCGGCGAAGTCGAGTCGGTGACCTACCTGGGTTCCATCGTTCGCATTGGCCTCAAGGTGGAAGGGCATCCGCTGGCCCTGGACGTCTTTAACGAGCACGCCCTGCAACTCCCGTCAATCGGCCAGCCCTACCAGGTTCATTTCCCGGTAGAGGCGTGCTGGCTGATGGAAGATAGCGAGCAGCCGGGCACGTAACTGCGAACACCTGAGCGCCGCCCGGCGCCAGCACGACGCGCAACCATACGCGCGTGGCCGCCAATGTTGCCTGCGGGTGGCCGCACGCCCCACGGCGAGATGCGCCGACCGGTGGGCGCGCTGGTCCTCGACAGGTTCAATCACCCCGCGCCACAGACGCCGCGGCGACCAGGTCGAGCACAGCTTCCTCGGCCTGGCCGCCCTGGTGCGCGATCGTCCTGCATCCTCCGCCAGGTGACGATCGCCGTGTCTGCACCGTCTGTAGCATCGTACCGGTTTCCGCGGTAATCCACTTATCCCCAGCTTATCCACATGCTGTCAAGCATTTCCCCGGCGGCGCCGGCTGCCTTGACACCCTGACATGCCCGTGCTATAGTTGCTCCTGTCACGCTCGCACCAACATCTAGTGGTCAACATAAGGCTTCTTCGCTATATGTAGTGCGGTTTACCTGCCAGCACACGTGCCTGGGCAGGTTTCTTGCTGCATGGCTATTGCGAGCGCTTTACACTACGATGTGCAAAAACAGGCGTGCGAGCCGTTGATCCATATCCAGGATGGGACCCGACAGGAAGGAGCGAAGCCCATGGCCAGGACGACCGCTGCGACGCCAGCAGCACTGACCGAGATCGCCAGGACGGTCCTCAAGAAGCGCTACCTGATCAAGGACGAACAGGGCAACGTCGTCGAGACGCCAGAGACGATGTTCCGCCGGGTCGCCGATACGATCGCGGCGATCGAGGAGCGCTATGGCGCCACCAACGAGCAGGTGGCGACCTGGTCCGATACGTTCTACCACCTGATGACCCAGGGTCTCTTCGAGCCCAATAGCCCCACACTGATGAATGCCGGGCGGCCGTTGGGGATGCTTTCTGCGTGCTTCGTGTTACCAGTCGAAGATAGCCTGGAAAGTATTTACGATACCATGAAGCACGCAGCCCTGGTTCACCAGGCAGGCGGAGGTACCGGGTTCTCGTTTAGTGCATTGAGACCACGGAATGACATCGTTCGATCGACGATGGGAGTGGCCAGTGGCCCTGTCAGCTTCATGGAGGTGTATAACAATTCTACCGAGGCAATTAAGCAAGGTGGCACGCGTGAGTCGTAGACTACGGCGCGTGTAAAATCTCGCGAATTGCTGGAACACCCTGAGAGCCCTCTTGCCACAACGTAGCCGGTGACGGCAGCCGTGAAGGATCGAAAAGGAGAGGGATTGGGCAATCAGCAGCCAAGCCTCTCGGGTGACTGAGAGGAAGGTTCAGAGACTACCGAACGCTTGTACAATCAGACCAACTGTGCTATAATCCGCTTACGGATAAAACGGGGGGGTATGATGGACAGGCAAGTAGGGCTCGACCAGGGGCAACCCCGGCGAGCGGCGCGAGACAGGGCCTGCCGACCGGCTCTGATGATAGAGTCCGACCTCGCACCGAAAGGGCGAGAGCCAGGCAGAAATGACCTGGCCCCGCATAAGCGGAGTAACAAGCCGGCGTGGCGCCAATATGGGTATCCTGCGCTGTGATCACCCGGATATCCTGAGCTTCATCACCTGTAAGCTCGACATCACGAAGATCACCAACTTCAACATCTCGGTCGCGATTACCGACGCGTTTATGGACGCGGTGCAGAACGACAGCGAGTACGATCTGATCAATCCACGCACCGGGACGGCGCACCTCGCCGGCCAGGAGGGGCTCAAGCACCCGCTCACCGGCGAGGTGCTGGTGGCGCCGGGCCAGCCGCTGCGCCTGCGCGCGCGCACGGTCTTTGACTTGATTGTGCAATGCGCCCACGCCACCGGCGAGCCCGGGCTGTTCTTCGTCGACCGCGCCAACGAGTGGAACCCGGTGCCGGCGCTCGGCAGCTACGAGGCGACCAACCCGTGCGGGGAACAGCCGCTGCTTGCGTACGACGTGTGCAACCTCGGCTCGATCAACCTGGGCAAGTTCGTTACCGCCGAGCGCACCGTTGATTGGGAGAGTCTGCGCCGGGTGGTGCACCAGAGCACCCGCTTCCTCGACAATGTGATCGATGCCAACCACTACCCGCTGCCGCAGATCGCGGCGTTGAGCCAGCGCATCCGCCGTATCGGCCTGGGCGTGATGGGCTGGGCCGATATGCTCGTGCAGCTCGGCGTGCCCTACAACTCGACCGAGGCCACCGCACTCGGCCGCGAGGTGATGCACTTCGTCGACGAGGAGTCCAAGGTCGCCTCCGAGCAACTGGCCGCTGAGCGCGGCGTCTTCCCCGAGTGGGAGCGCTCGATCTGGGGCCCCGACGCCACATGCGCCCGCCGGCTCGATGGCAGCCGCATCCGCCCCGAGCGCCGGCTGCGCAACTGCAACGTGACGACGGTGGCGCCCACCGGCACGATCAGCATGATCGCCGGCTGCTCTTCCGGGATCGAGCCGCTCTTTGCCATCGCCTTCTGGCGCTACCAGGCCGATAGCCGTATGCTCGACATCAACCAGGACTTTGTGGCCCAGGCCCGGCGCGAGGGCTGGTACAGCGAGGAGTTGATGGAGCGCATCGCCGATACCGGCCACATCCATCACCCCGAGGTGCCCGCCGCCGCTCAGCGCGTCTGGGTCACTGCCCACGACATCTCGCCCGAGTGGCACGTGCGCATGCAGGCGGCCTTCCAGGATTACACCGACTCGGCGATCTCGAAGTGTATCGCGGCCGGGACGCTCATCCCGACCTCGCGCGGGCTTGTGCGCGTCGAAGATTTCGCCGAGACGATCGAGGACGATAGCTTCACCCCACTTGATGGTGAGACACGCACCGCTCAGGGCTATCGCATCACGCAGCACTACCATGCCGGCTACAAGCCCGCCGTCACGATCACCCTGGACAATGGCGCGTCGCTGACCGGCGCCATCGGCTCGCACCGCGTGCTCACGGCGAGCGGATGGCAACTCATGTCCGACCTCAAGATCGGCGATGTCGTGCTCGGGCGGCTGGTCGCGGCCCACGGCCCTGGCGGCGCGCCCATCGATTGGGCGACGGCGCAGCCCGCGCCGGCCAATCGGTCGATCCCGGTGCCCGAGCGGATGAGTTGCGACTTCGCCCTCTTCCTGGGCATGCTCGCCGCCGATGGTCAGACAAGCGAGTCAACTGGCATGGTCGGCATCTCGTGCAACGACGAGGAGGTCGAGCGTGCCGTCACTGCGGTCGTCACTCGCCTGTTCGGCTGCACACCCAGGGTGCTCGAGGACCAGCGCAGCGGCGCGCGCACCCTTTACCTCACCTCGCGCAACCTTGCCCGCTGTGTCGAGCGCCTGATCGGGCAAGGGGCGGACAACAAGCACGTCCCTGACCAGATCCTCGCTGGCAGCGCCGAGGAGAAGCTGGCCTTCCTGAGCGGTCTTTCGCTCGACGGGTACCTGATCGAGCAGAACGGGAGCCTCTGCATCTACGCGGGGATGGCCCCGCGCCTGGCCTACGAGGTCGCCGAGCTCAGCCGCAGCTTCGGTCTGCCGAACGTGTACCAGGGCACCAGAGCGGTGAAGGGGCAGGGAGTCTGCCACTACGTCTCTGTCTCGAACCAGCTGCAGGCCATGATCCGCTGCGTGGAGAGCCGCAAGAACGCGACGCAGCCAGCCGAGGTAGATTATCTCGTGTTCGTCGGCGACCGCGTCCAGGCGCACATCGATGAGCGCCACCCCGCGTTCGCTGCGCTCACGGCGATGCGCCAGCGCGGCCATAGCTGGTGCACGCGGAGCACCGCCGAGCGCCTCGATTGGCCAACCGACACCCTGGCGTACAAGGTGACGGCCATCGAGGAGGCCGGTCTGGTGGATCTGTACGACATCGAGGTCGAGCAGGCCCACGAGTATGTGGTCAATGGGATCGTCTCCCACAACACGATCAACTTCGCTCACGATGCAACGCCCGACCAGGTGCGCGAGGCCTACGAACTGGCCTTTGAGCTGGGCTGCAAGGGCATCACCGTCTACCGCGACGGCTCGCGCGCGAACCAGGTGCTCTCCACCGGCTCCACGGCCGACCCGACGAAGCAGCAGGCCCCGGCCGCTGCGCCGGCGCCGGCCCCGCTGGTCGCAGCACAGCCGCTCACCCCGCGCCACGTGCCGGCCGAAGGGCTGCCCAGCCACTCCTACCCGGTGGTGACACCGCTGGGCAAGCTGCGCCTGTTCGTCACTGAGCTCGACGGCGAGCCCTTCGAGGTCTTCGCGATCATCGGGCGCGCCGGCAGCGACGTGATGGCCTTCACCGAGGCGATCGGGCGCCTGCTCTCGCTCGCGCTGCGCTGCGGCGTGCCGGTCAAGCTGCTGGCCGAGCAACTGCGCGGCATCGGCGGCGCGCGCACGGCGGGCTTCGGCCCCGACCGGGTGCGCTCCGTGCCCGACGCGATCGGCAAGCTGCTGCAGGACCACTACGGCGACCACGAGCGGCACACGAGCGCCAAGCCGCTCAAGCCGGGCGTGCCTGGGACCAACGGCAACGGCAATGGCCACGGCCAGCACGAGCCCGTCTACGGCTCCTATGCCTCGCTCTCGGCGCACACCGAGATGGTGGCCACGGGCGAGATCTGCCCCGACTGCCAGAACGCCACGCTGATGTACGAGGAGGGTTGCCGCAAGTGCCACACCTGCGGCTACACCGAGTGTTAGCGAGGAGGCGAAGACGCGAGGAGGCGGGGAGGCGAAGACGCGAGGAGGCGAGGTGTGGATACCATCGCCTCCCCGCGTCACCCGGTCACGATCTTGTTGGCGAAGGTGCGATGGGTAGGGGCGCCCCGGCGTGGGCGCCCACGAACATCCGTCAGTCGGGGTTCGTCGCGGGGACGGCGGACCAGTATCGGGGTGGCGGCGCCGGTCCCCGCCACCTCGCCTTTTCGCCTTCCCGCGTCACCCGGTCACCCGGTCACCCGGTCGCCCCGCCAGGGCTACGCGGGCCCGGCGCGCCGCCACCTCGAAGGTCGAGCGGGTGAAGGCGGGGATGTTCACCGTCGCCATCAGCGCCAGGTCCTCCAGCAGGGTCGTATCTTCGTCCAGGAAGCGCAGCACGCGCTGCGGGCTGTTGCGCGTAAACAGCTGCTCGAAGAAGACCCGGCCGCGCTCGCGGCCGCTATCGAGCACATTGAGCAGCACGCTGTCCATCAGGGCGTGGCGGCTGAGCGGCGGCTCCGGGTAGAACGGCTGCCCGCTGGCGCGCAGGCTGGCCGCGATCCGCGCCGATTGGCGCTGGATGCGCTGGAAGGTATAGCCGGTGGACGCCTTGGTCATCCCGCCCGCGGTGCCGATATTCATCACGTGGGGGCTCGGTCGCCGCACAAAGCGCATGTCGGTCATGGGGATGACGCCGTACTCGACGTGCTCGATCGCGTAGCTCGTCAGCCCCAGATGCCCGCTGATGTAGGCCTTGAGCCCCGCATCGTACATTTCCTGCGGCGCCAGCGCGGGCGAGAAGAAGGTATACTCGACCAGCGCGGTATGCGCGTCGTAGGGCAGCACATAGACGAAGCGCACATCATCGCCCTGGGCCACGCGGAAGTCCATGAAGGTCGCCGCCCCGGCATCGAAGACCGGTCGTGGCGTGGTGATCACCCAGCCCTTGAAGTGCTGGAGCCAGTAGGTATGCCCTGGTGGTGGCGACTGCGGCACGTAGATGCTGTTGAAGGCCCAGCGGCCTCGATACTGTGCGCCGTCCACCTGTACACGCACGCCCTCCGGCGCCGGATCAATGCGCTCCACCCGGCCCTGCAGCCGCTCGACCCAGGGCTGCCCAGCCAGCCAGTCGTGGACGAAGCGATAGAAATCGCCGCCCTGGATCATCTTGTAGCGGTAGGGCGCGATCGCGATCCGATCCGACACCCGTGGGCCGTGGAACCAGAGCCGGTCCCAACTCCGCGCAACCACTGGCTCGAACGGGCCGGCGCCGATCTCCCAGAAGCACCAGGTGCGGTCGTTGCGCTGCTTGGCCTCCTGCTCGATCAGGAGCACCCGCTGGTCGTGCAAACCGGCCTGGCCGAGGTGGTAGACCAGGCTCAGCCCGGCCGCGCCGCCACCGGTAATGATGTAGTCGAACTCACTCACGGATGCTTGTGCCCCGCTTCAGCTGCGTATCTCATAGTAGTGTAGCACAGGGGCGGTATCAGAGCTGATGCAACGTCCCTGGGGCAAGCCCAAACACCTCGTAGCCCTGCCGCATCACACCAGGTCCGCCGCCTTGCCCGTGCTGGCGCGGGCGGCCTCCACCACCCCGTGCAGGAAGATCGACTTGAGCGGCGCGATGGCATTGATGGCCGCCGGGAGCGGCGTGCGCTCCACGACCTGCACCACGTGGGCCAGCGCTTCTGCGCCCCAGCCCTCCAGATTGTCGAGCAACAGATCGCCGAGCTTGCCCCGCTCGATCGCCATTGCGACAATGCGCTCGAAGGTCGTCTCGGGTGTATAGACGCGACGCTCGCGCTTCTGCATGGTCAGCGCGCCGTGTTTGCAGGTGCTGTAGCAAACGCCACAACCCAGACAAAGATCGGGGTCGCGCACGGCCCACTTGCGGCGCCGGCCATTCTCCTCGCCCTGGGTGATCGTGATTGCCTGGACGGGGCAGGCCTTCGCGCAGCGGCCGCAGCCCCGGCAGCGTTGCGGGTCGATCACCGCGATCCAGTTCGAGGTGACGATCGCGTTGCGGATGTCGAACCGGCGGATGGCATTCATCATGCCGCACGAGCAGCCGCAGCAGTTGCAGATGTAGCTGACATTGCGCTGCACGTTATCGCCGGTCTGGGCCAGCCCGGCGGCCTTCGCCTGCTCGAGGATCTGCATGGCCTCGCTCTTGCTGATCGGCTCGGCGATCCCCTGGCGGGCCAGGAGCTCGGCCCCGATGTTCAGGCTGAGGCAGGTGCGCAGCGGGTGCGCGCAGGCGTGGCCGGCGTGCAGGGCGTGATGGCGGCAGGCGCAGAGCGAGACCGCGTGGCTGCGGGCCGTCTCGACGATCGTCGAGGCGCGTTCCCAGTCGAGGATCTCGGTATGGTCGCCTGCGGGGAGCGCCTCCTCGCGCACCAGCGAGCGCCCGATCTGCGTCTGGCCAGCAAAGACGGCGTGGGCGAAGTCGGCGCGCTCGAAGAAGTACTCATCGAACAGCTGGGCCAGTTGCTCATTCGGGTAGCCTTCGCGCACGCGCATAAAGGTGAACTCGAAGAACCCGATCACCACCGGCGCCAGCGCCACATAGCGCCGGCCCTCGTGCTCCAGGTCGAAGACCAGCCCGCGCTCGGCCATGCTCGTCACCATGGCGCCGAGCTGATCCTCGGGGATGGCAGCGCGGCGGGCGAGCCGGCGCAACGAGGTGAAGGTGGTCGGGATGCGCCGGGCCAGGTCGGCCTCGGCGGGCGTGAAGAGCAGCTGCAGGATGCGCAGAAAGGTCGGCGAGTCGGGCGCGCCGGTGACATTGCGGTCGAGGCGCTGCTGCAGCAGGCGATAGGGCAGCGGAGCGACGTGCGAGTGGCCCATGAGGAGCTCCTGGGATCGCTGGATACATCGGGCCTGGTGAAACCTCGTCTGAGTATACGCGCTTCGCCGGGCGGCCAGCGGAGAAGAAGCGTGGCGCCGGGGGAAAGAAAGCTTCACGCGCGGCGCCGGCTAGCATTGGGAGGCCCACTACGCGGGCTTGCGTGCCCTGAGCGCGGAATTCGCCAGCGGTATTATGGTCGTGCCCTCCCGGAGGGCCGAAGCATGCGCGCCAGGCCCGTGCCAGGAAAGGCGCCACCGTGCGGCGCATACTTCGACCTGAAACCGGCGCGAGGCGCCCCGGCAATTCGCCGACGGCATCGACGTCACATCACGGCCCGCGGCAGGTGCAGCGCCAGGTTCTCGAGCACCAGTTGGGGGTTGCCGTTCTCGCGCAATTGCCGCGCGGCCTGGCCGACACGGTGCACGAAGTCGAAGATCTGGGGCAGGGGAATGCGGCGGGCGGCCTGTTCCAGCTCCGTGCGGCGATCGATGTTGACCACGCCCTCGGGGCTGCCAGCAGCGGTGAGCAACACATCGCGCCACCAGCCCTGCCAGAGCTCCAACCAGGCGAAGACCGTCTCCTGCTCGCCGCCGCGGTACTCTTTTGCTCGCTGCTCGGCCCAGCGCATGCCCGCGCCGCGCCCCTCGGCGTGAATGGCGAGCAGGTCGGCGAGTTGCGCATTGCGGCGGGCGAGCGCCTCGGGATCGTCCAGCAGGGCCAGGGCCCAGCCGATGCGACCGCCGCTCCAGGCGGCGAGCAGCGCCGCGTCCGCGGCCGTCACACCACGGGCCGTGAGCGCCTCGGCCACCTGCTGGCGCGGCAGGGGGCGCAGGCGCAGCACGCGGCAGCGCGAGACGATCGTCGGCAGCAGGTCGGTACTGTTGGCCACCAGGATGAGCGTAGCGTGGGGCGGCGGCTCCTCCAGCGTCTTGAGCATCGCGTTGGCGGCCTCCTCGCTGAGCCGCTCGGCATCGTGCAGCACGAGCACCCGGCGCCGGCCCTCGTAGGGGCGCAGTGCGATGTCGCGCTGCCACTCGCGGACGGTCGCGATCTTCAGTTCCTTCTGGCGCGCCGCCTCCTCGGCCTTGAGGCCGGCGGCCTGGCGCTCCATGCTCGCCAGGCGCACGTCCGGGTGATTGCCGTGGGCAATGCGCCGGCAGGCGCGGCAGCTCAGGCAGGGATCGCCGGGGCTGGACTCGCAGTTGAGGGCCTGAGCGATGCGCAGGGCGAGCAGCGCCTTGCCGAGGCCGGGCGGCCCGCCGATCAGGTAGGCGTGGGCGTCGCTGCCGGCCTGGATACTCGCCCGCAGCTGTTCGACGGCCCAGCCGTGACCAATGATGTCCCAGTTCATAATCCTAGAGCTTGCGGAAGACCAGCACGGCATTAACCCCACCAAAGCCGAAGGAGTTGGAGAGCGCGCTCTGCAGCACGGCGTCGCGCGCCAGGTTGGGCACATAGTCAAGGTCGCACTCGGGATCGGGCTCCTCCTGGTTGATGGTGGGCGGGATGCAGCCGTGCTGGAGGGCCAGCACCGTCGCCACGGCCTCCACCGCGCCGGCCGCGCCGGTGAGGTGGCCAATCATCGACTTATTGGCGCTGATCGGCACACTATAGGCATACTCGCCGAAGACCTGCTTGATCGCCCGGGTCTCGGCCAGGTCGCCGGCGGGGGTGGAGGTGGCGTGGGCGTTGATGTAGTCAACCTGTTGCGGATCGAGCCGGGCGCGCTGCAGCGCCAGGCGCATGGCCCGGGCCGCGCCGTAGCCCGTTGGATCGGGCGCCGTGACGTGGTAGGCATCACAGCTCGTCGCATAGCCGGCTACTTCGGCGAGGATGGGTGCGCCGCGGCGGCGGGCGCTGGAGAGCCGTTCGAGCACGAGCACACCAGCGCCTTCGCCGGGCACGAAGCCGTCGCGGCGGGCATCGAAGGGCCGCGAGGCCCGGGCGGGCAGTTCGTTGGAGCGGGTGCTCAGGGCGCGCATCACGCAGAAGGCGCCCAGGCTCAGCTCGGTGATTGGCGCCTCGGCGCCGCCCGCGAGCATGATCTCGGCATCGCCGCGCTTGATCAGCTCCGCCGCCTCGCCGATCGCCTGGGCGCCGGCAGCGCAGGCGGTGCTGATCGCTGAGGTATGGCCGCGCAAGCCCAGCTGGATGGCGACCTGGCTGGCGGGCATGTGCGGCAGCGCAGCCGGGATGAAGAAGGGGCTGATCTTCATGCCGCCCCGCTGCAGCATCGTCTTCACCGCCTGCTCAACGTCCGGCATCGAGCTGGTGCCACAGCCGATCAGCGTGCCGATCTCCTCACTGGCGCCCGGGTCGATGCGCAGCCCGGCGGCCGCGACCGCCATACGCGCGGCGGCCACCGCCAGTTGGCTCGCGCGGGCCATGCGCCGCGCATCCCTGGCATCCATGAACTGCTCCGGCGCGAAGCCCGGCACCTGGCCGGCAAGCTGGCAGGGATAGTTGCTCGGGTCGAAGTGCGTGATCCGCGCGATCGCGCTCCGCCCGCTCGTCAGGCCATCCCAGAAGGGCGCAATCCCGGTACCGAAGGGCGAGACCACGCCCATTCCGGTCACAACCACGCGGCGGTCCTCGTCCTCCTCATCAAGGGGCAGGAGCTGGGCAGCGGTCAGCGGCGCATCCTCCAGCACCTCGGCCAGCAGTTCGTCGATGCGCGTCTCAAGGTCCTCCGCCGCGATGCGACTGAAGCGACCAGGCAGTTCCGCTCGCAGGGCCTTGCGCCGGCGGGTCTGCGTCTGCGCCATACGGATCCCCCAGGCTGTTGGCAGTCGGTATCGCCGTATGATAGCACGGCTTGCGCTGCTGTGCAGCCGGGAGGCCGTAAGACGGCTCAGATCGTCTCATAGCCGCGCAGTGCGGCACGCAGGGCCGGCAGGCCAATCGCGAGCCCGGCCTGGTCGTCAGCGTGGCGTAGATGGATGCGTGGCAGGGGCAGCTGGGGGGCAGAGCGGGAGGACCACTGGCGAACGCCCTCGAAGCGCACGGTCACCGTCTCGATGGTGGCGGCCACCGCCTCAGCCGGGCCGACCAGGGCGATCTGCGGGTCGAAACCGGGGTGGGCCGCGAGGACCTGCGGCCCGCTTGCCGCGCGGACCAACCCACCGAGGCGGGCCAGAAAGCCCTCGGCGGCCGGGCGGCCATGGCGCCGCACCAGCGCCGGAAAGCCCGCCAGGGTCAGACTGACCGCGGCCCAGCCGGGGCGTGCCGTGAGGGTGGGCAGCGCGTCGGCGAGCGTATGCAGGCAGGGCAGCCCGGTGACCGGGTGGCAGTGCTCGTAGCAGGGCACGTGCCGGGCGCGCTCCGCCAGCCGGTCGTGGGCGGCGGCACCCAGCGGCAGCAGCGCGACCACGCGGTAAAGCAGTGCCTCGAAGGTGAATGGCTTGAGGAAGTAGTCGTCCAGCGGTCCGGCCGGGGCGCGGCGCGGGTCGCTCCAGGGCTCCATAGCGGAGACCGTGAGCACCGGAATGTGGGCGGTCGCCGCATTGGCGCGGATCAGGTCGCGCAGCCGGTGGCCGTCGAGGCCGGGCTTGTTCACATCGGTGATCAGCAGGTGTGGCCGGGTCTGTGCGGCGAGGGCCAGTGTCGCCGGCCCATCACCGGCCGGGGCGCCGATATATTCGAAGCCGTGGCTGGTCAGCAGCAGCGCATAGATCTGGCGAATATCCGGGTCGTCGTCGCTCACCAGCACGCGCGCCAGCGGCCGAAACGGCGCCGGTGCAGGCAGGGCCGCGTGGCGCAGGTTCTGGAAGAACGTGCGGCGCTGGGCCGGTCGCGCCTCGAAGCGGGTTGCGGTAGCGTAGCTCACGGCTGAACAGGAACTATCTGGCGGAAGCGAGGCGCTGCATAAGCACCTGGTTACTTAGAAGCTCTCCAATATCCGAACAGTGGAGGTTAGTAGTCGAAGCAAAAGCAGGTTCTAGGGCGTCCTAATGCAGTAGAAACCCCTCAC
>DAOUBZ010000590.1:0-4639 GCA_034432515.1 Chloroflexaceae bacterium
CCTGCCCTGAGCGTAGCCGAAGGGGGGCAGGGGGGTGAGGGCAAGCAGCGCATCAGGACGCCATCCGCCAAAAAACCTACCCCTGAGAGCCCCAGACCCCACCGCGGGAGGCGGAGGTTGCATCAGCTCTGGGTGACGCCCCCCGATCCCTGCGATTCCCGTGACCGATCTGCTACAATACCGCTGGCCCTTGAGTCTGGACAACATAGCTGATAGGCGAAAAGGAGCAGAGTGTATGCAGACCGAGAAGTACCTGGTGCCCGGCGTTTCGTGCCAGCACTGCGTCCGGGCCGTTACCGCCGAGGTGAGCAAGCTCGCCGGGGTCAGCGCGGTGCAGGTCGACCTGGCCAGCAAGGTCGTGACGGTTGAGCATGAGACGGGGGTGAGCTCAGCGGCGATCGTGGCCGCGATCAAGGAGGCCGGCTACGAGGAGGTGAGTCCCGCCCCGTAGGGCCGAAGCACTGGCTGCGCCTGTGCTTCGGCCCTGCAATGCGTTCCGAGGGTGCCAGTATGGCCGAACAACAGATCGATCTGCCGATTACCGGGATGACCTGTGCGTCCTGTGTGCTGCGGGTAGAGAAGGCGCTGAAGAAGCTGCCCGGCGTCCAGGCGGCGAGTGTCAACCTGGCCACCGAACAGGCCAGTGTTAGCTTCGACCCGGCGACCGTGGCGCCACAGCAGCTGCAGGCGGCGGTCGAGCAGGCCGGCTACGGCGTGGTCACCGACCAGGTCGAACTGCCGATCACCGGGATGACCTGCGCTTCCTGCTCGGCCCGGGTGGAGAAGGCGCTGAAGAAAGTGCCCGGTGTGCTGGAGGCGCACGTGAACCTGGCGGCCGAGCGGGCCAGTGTGGTCTACTCGCCGGCCAGCGTGGGCTACGCCGAGCTCACCGCCGCGGTCGAGCAGGCCGGCTACGGGGTGATCGCGATGGCGGGCGCCGGCGCTGCCGACGCCGAGGACGTGGAGGCGACCGCCCGTGCCGCTGAGCTGGCCCACAAGCGGCGCCAGTTGCTCGTCGGCGTGGCCCTGGGGCTGCCGCTATTCGTGCTCTCGATGGCCCGTGACTTCGGCTTCATCCAGCCCTGGCTCTTTGGCCGCGCCCTGGAGGCGCAGCAGCTCATGGAGCGCGCGATGGGGCCGGGCGCCGAGATGGGCCACGCCTACCCTGCCTTCTACGACCTCTGGAACTGGATCTTCCTTGTCCTCGCCACGCCGGTGCAGTTCTACAGCGGGTGGGACTTCTACGTCCATGCCTGGAAGGCGCTCAAGGCCCGCACGGCGAACATGGATACGCTGATCGCTATGGGCTCTTCGGCCGCCTACTTCTACAGCCTGTGGCTGATGCTGCGCGGCGCGTCTGGCCACGTCTACTTCGAGACGGCGGCGCTGATCATCACGCTCATCCTGGTGGGCAAGTACCTGGAGGCGCGGGCCAAGAGCCGGACCAGTGCGGCGATCAAGAGCCTGATCGGCCTGCAGCCAAAAACGGCGCGGGTGGTGCGTGGCGGCGGGGAGATCGACGTGCCGGTGGCCGAGGTGCGGGTGGGCGAGATTCTCATCGTGCGCCCCGGCGAGAAGATCCCGGTGGACGGCGTGCTGGTAAGCGGAGCATCAAGCGTCGATGAAAGCATGGTCACCGGCGAGAGCCTGCCCGTCGAGAAGCAGGCCGGCGACCAGTTGATCGGCGCGACGGTGAACCGGAGCGGCAGCTTCCAGATGCGCGCCACCCGGGTGGGCAAAGAGACGGCCCTGGCCCAGATCATCCGCCTGGTGCAGGAGGCCCAGGGCAGCCGTGCCCCGGTGCAGCGCCTGGTCGACCGGGTGGCAAGCGTATTTGTGCCCGCGGTGATCGTCATCGCCCTGACGACCTTCCTCGTCTGGTTCTTCATTGGCGATGTGGGTTTCACTCGGGCCATGATCTTCGCGGTCGCCGTGCTGGTGATCGCCTGCCCCTGCGCCCTCGGTCTGGCCACGCCGACCGCGATCATGGTCGGCACCGGCGTGGGTGCCGAACGGGGCATCCTGATCAAGAACGCTGAGAGTCTGGAACGGGCAACCCACATTCAGACGGTAGTGCTGGACAAGACCGGCACGATCACGATGGGCAAGCCGGCAGTCACCGACATTGTGATGAAAGGTGAGGGCAGCAGGATACGATCCTTGCAGGCCCTACCCGCAGGCGGGTCCGCCGCCGAGGAACAAGCGGAGCTCATTCCTCATTCGTCATCCTCCATGCTTCAGCTGGCGGCCAGCGCCGAGAGCCGCAGCGAGCATCCGCTGGGCGAGGCGATCGTGCGCGCGGCGCAGGAGCAGGGCCTGGCGCTCGCAAGCCCGGCGCGCTTCACGGCTATCGCCGGCGCGGGCATCGAGGCTGAGGTGGATGGCCAGCTGGTGCTGGTCGGGACGCCCCGGCTGATGGCCGAGCGCGGTGTGACGCTGGGCGCACTGGCTGCCGAGGTGGAGCGGCTGCAGCACGAGGGCAAGACGGCCATGGTCGTCGCCGCCGACGGCGTGCCGCTGGGCCTGATCGCGGTAGCCGATACGGTGCGACCCAGCTCGGCGGCCGCGATCGCCGCTCTGCGCGCCCAGGGCAGCGAGGTGGCCATGCTCACCGGGGACAACGCGCGCACCGCCGAGGCGATCGCGGCCCAGGTCGGCGTGGACCGGGTGCTGGCTGAGGTGCTGCCGGGCGAGAAGGCTGCCGAGGTGCAGCGGCTGCAGGCCGAGGGACGGGTGGTGGCCATGGTCGGCGACGGGATCAACGACGCGCCGGCGCTGGCCCAGGCCGACGTGGGCATCGCGATCGGCACCGGCACCGACGTGGCTATGGAGGCCGCCGACATCACCTTGATGCGCGGCGACCTGCACGGGGTAGCGCAGGCGATCGCCCTGAGCCGGGCGACGATGCGCACCATCCGCTGGAACCTCTTCTGGGCCTTTATCTACAACGTGCTGCTGATCCCCGTGGCGGCCGGTGTGCTCTACCCCTTCACCGGCTGGCAGCTCAGCCCGATCCTGGCCGCCGCAGCGATGGCCTTCAGCTCGGTGTTCGTGGTAACCAACAGCCTGCGGTTGCGGACGGTACCGCTGGCCGTCCCCTACAGCTCATCGATCCACGCCAGGTAGGCCTCCAGCGGTCCGTTGAAATAGACGTGGACGACCTGGTTGAAGGTGATGCGGGCGACGGCCGCCCAGACTTCCTGGTCGTTGGGGCTGTGGACGACGAGCATGCCCCGCTCGGGGGCGTACTCGTCCTCGCCGGGGGGGATGACGAAGGCCAGCCACTCGTCGGGATAGCGAGCCTCGACGTCGGCGATCAGTTCGGTGCGCCCCTTCTCGACCATGCCGGTGTAGGGGCAGCCACAGCCACAGTCGGGGCCACAGCTACTGTGGTCGCCGGTGCCGCAGGCGGGCGCCGTGCCGCCGTGCTCGGCGCTGGTGAGATTGATCATGACAGGCATAGCGTGATCGTACACCAGGGCGGCCCGCAGCGCAAGCGCCCTGGTCGTATTCCCTACCGCGTGTACAGCCCCTGGTAGGCCCCCCAGAAGCCATACACGGCCCGCACATAGCCGCGTGTTTCGCCGAAGTCGATAGCCTCGGTGAAGAGGTCCGGGTCGGCTACGTTGTTGCCGCCGGCCCAGCGCTGCGCGTTGCCCAGGCCGCCGTTGTAGGCCGCCAGGGCGCCGTGGACGCTGCCCTCCATGTCGGCGAGGCGCCGGCCCAGGTAGTAGCTGCCGAAGCGCACACTCACCGCCGGGCGGTAGAGGTCGTCGAGATTGAAGTCGCTCACGCCGAGGGTCTGGGCGATGCCCTGGCCCGTCTCCGGCATGACCTGGGCCAGCCCCCGCGCGCCGACCCACGAGGTTGCTCCGGGATTGAAGAGGCTCTCCTGGCGGAACAGGGCGTAGAGCAGCCGCGGGTCAAGCCCACGCTCGGCGGCCTCGCGGGTGACGAGCGCGGGATAGGGCGTAGGGAAGATCAGCCGGCGCAGGGTGAGCGGCGGGGGCCCGGCGGTGGCGGGGGCCAATCCGGCCAGTTCCTCGGCGGCCAGCAGCGCGATGTAGGGTACGCCCGCCTCGTGGGTGGTCCGCGCCAGGTGCAGGAGCGCCCAGGGCTGGCCGGTCGCCGTGTTCAGCCCTGCGCGCCATTCGTTGATCGCCTCGCGCTGCAGGCCAACCTGGGCCAGTTGCGTCGCCCGCGCTGCGTGTCTATCGTCAGCCGGGAGGGCGGGCGCTTCGCCTGCCCAGGTGGTGAGCCATGCATCCAGCTCGGCCCACTGCTCCGTGGTGATCGGCGCGCCGATCGGCAGGCTGCCCTGGGGCACGCCGCCGAGCAACTCGGCGGCGCGAACACCCTCGTAGCTATCGGGCGCGGCTGCGCTGGCGGCAGCGAAGAGCGCCTCGGCGGCCGCGCGCTCGCCGAGTGCACTGGCTGTGCGACCGGCCCAGTAGGCGCCGCGCGCGCGCCACGGCCCGTCATTGTTGTCGGCGAGCGTCTGCCAGGCGGTGCGGGCCTCGCCGCTACGCCCGGCCGCGATCAGCGCCAATCCGGCGCGGTGCAGGGCCGCGCGTCCCTCGGCGCTGGCCGGGTAACGCTGGCCCAGTGCGAGGCGGGCCCGTAGCGCCTCCTCGCTATC
>DAOUBZ010000591.1:0-18363 GCA_034432515.1 Chloroflexaceae bacterium
CCTGCCCTGAGCGTAGCCGAAGGGGGCAGGGGGGTGAGGGCAAGCAGCGCATCAGGACGCCATCCGCCAAAAAACCTACCCCTGAGAGCCCCTGCGTCCCCCCGCCCGCAGGCGCCGAGGCCGAGGCATGGTAGTAGGGGCGCAGCCTGCTGCGCCCCACGAGTCGCACGGGGTGGGCAACGTGCCCTGGAAGCCGCGCAGCACGCTGCGCCCCACGAGTCGCACGGGGTGGGCAACGTGCCTCTCCTCCGCGCCTCACTATGCCTGAGGCGATCACCACCGGTGCCTATCCCGCAACGACGATCCGGTCGCGCCCGCCTTCCTTGGCCGCATAGAGGGCAGTGTCGGCGGCGTGGAGCAGATCGGCGGCACTCGTGTCGCCCGTATGGGCGGCAACCCCAACGGAGATGCTCACCGGGCCGAGCTTGCACCCGTGAAAGTCAATCTGCAGCACGCGAACCATCGCGCAGATCTGCTCAAGCCGCTGCGTGGTGTCGGCGAGGGTTGAGCCGGGCAGCACCAGCAGGAACTCCTCACCGCCATAGCGGCAGGCGATGTCGCTCTTGCGCAGCCGCGCGCGGAAGAGCCAGGCCACCTCGCGAAGCAGCGCATCGCCGGCTTCATGCCCGTAGCGGTCATTAAAGTGCTTGAAGTGGTCGATGTCGATCATCGCTACACAGAGCTGGCCGTCTTCTCGCTGGACGCGGTGCAACTCGCGCGGCAGGGTCACCTCCAGGTAGCGCCGGTTGAAGAGCCCTGTCAGCGGGTCGTGGGTGGCCTGTTCGCGCAGGGCCTCACGCAGGTCGATGTTGGCCAGCGCCAGTTTGATCGCGTCGCCGACCGAGATTACCAGCTCGCTGCGCGGCTCGCTCGCACCGGCAACGTGCAGCACCCCGTAGGTCTCCCCCTGGACAGAGAGCGGCAGGCAGCAGGCATAGGCGGCCTGCGAGGTGGCGAGATGGCGGCAGCGCGGCCCCCCCTGCGCCCCGCTCACCACATGCAGCTGGCCGCGACGCAGCGCCCAGCACTCATCGATTGGAAAGACCGTGCGCTCCGGCTGCTGCTCGCCCCACTGGCTGAGCAGATCAAGGAGCTGCGTGCCGGGCTTGCGTACTGCGAGGTAGCCGCTATGCTCCGGAAAGATCGTGGCCAGGCGCAGCCCGATCACCTCACCGGCCTCGACGCGGTTCTGGCAGACCTGGAGCAGGTCGTGCATCTGGTTGATCTGGGTCAGCTCGGCGGTGCGGCGCTGCGCCTCGACAATCGCCTGTTCGAGGCGCGTATTGACCGCCTGCAGCAGCCATTCGCTGTGCCGGCGCTCGCTGATGTCCCGGTTGATCGCCACGGTGCCGACGATCGCACCGGCCTCATCGCGCAGCAGGGTCACCGAGGACTGGATCGGCGCGAAACTGCCGTCACGCCGCCGCTGCTCGATCTCGCCACTCCAGCTTCCGCTACCGAACAGCAGTCGGAGCGCCTCCTCCGGGCTGATCCCGGCGTACCGCGTCTCAAGCAACTCGCCGATACGCTGACCGATCGCCTCGGCGGCAGACCAGCCGTAGATCCGCTCGGCAGGGGCGTTCCAGCTTCTGATGCGGAGCTCGAGGTCGGTAGCGATGATCGCGTCGGCAACCTGGGCAAGCAGGTTCGCCTGCGTGAGCAACCGGTCCTCCCAGCATTGCCCCGCGGTCGTCCACTCCCCTGCTTCAACGTGCCCAGCGGGCGCGCCGGCGCCGCCGTCCTCACCCGCGTGCCCGCGCTCCAGATCAGCGGTGAGTCGGTCGAGTTGTTCACGGAGCGCAGCGATCCGTGCATGGATTCTGGCGAATGATGCGGCGTCCATCAACTCAAGTATACTGGATATGCGATCAGATGTATGCCGCCAGCCAGTCGCTGAGCATCGCAAAGTTGCCGGGGAGCAAGGGCAGGGTGGCGACCCCGCTGGCAAAGCGCTCGGCTGCGCCCTGCCCGGGGTAGAGCAACGCCACAGCCAGGGCGGCCCGCCGCCCGTCAGGCCTGCCGATGGCGCCCAGGTAGCTGTAGGCGTCGGCCAGTGCGTCGGCCGGGGCACCGCCGGAGGCGTCGAGCCGGTACTTGGCGTCGAGCACGATGAGTTGTGCTGGCGCGCCGGGACGCTCGATCTCCAGCGCCAGGTCGGGCACGCGCATGTGCCGATCCAGCGCAACAAAGGCCGGCTGCGCATCGGCTGGCAGCATCGTCAGCGGCAGGTAACGCGGCTGGTAGCGCAGCCGCGCCAGGATGCCACCCGGCCGCTCCAGCACCAGCAGGGGGGTGTCTTCGGGCAGCCTGAGGCTGTGATCCTCCCCGTCGTCCGCCAATAGGCCCTGGGCGACCAGGCTACAGCCGGGGAGCTCCAGCATGGCCAGGGCCACGCGTGCCACGCACCAGCGTTCATAGAGCCGTGGCAACTCGGCGACGGGGATGGCCATCGTCGCCGCGTCCCAGCTGATCTGCGCTCGCCGGCGCAACAGCCGCCAGACGCGGTAGACGACGCGGTACTCGGGGTCGCGCTGCAGGCGCGGGGTGGGGCCACGATAGTCGCTCAGCGGTGGCACCCCGGCCAGGAACGGCAAGGCGCGCAACGCGCGTAGTCGCTCGCGGGCCGTAGCGGCGCGGGCTGCCAGGGCAGGCGGCAGGACCCCGCTGGCGGTGAGCCGCTCCAACCGGCGCCCGAGGGTATCGAGCAGGCGCCGTAGCAGCCGGGCCTCGTAGCTATCGTAGCTTGCCTGCGGTACGGCCACCGCAGCCGCCTCGCGCTCGGGGTGGACCGCCAGGAGGCGCGCAGCATCACGCAGCCGGCCGAGGCCGACCTCCGCCACACCCGGGCGCAGCCGATCGGGGGGCCGGCGCGCCAGGCGCTCGACAGCAACCGCGAGCCGTTCCAACTCCGCGCCGAACAGGCTGTGCAACTCCTCGGCTGGCGTGGGCGGTGTTTGCTCCACCGCGGGCGCCGCGGCGGCGCCGCTGGCGCCGCCACGCAGCGCAAAGACCAGGGCCCGCCCGACCCGCTGCAGGTCGTCGAGCAGCGCGGCGTAGCGTTCCTGGTCGAGCTTGTGCGGCACGACACGCAAGGTCCGGCGCAGGTCCTCGTACCGCCCGTCGGGCCAGTTGGCGCGCAGGCATAGCTCGTAGGCCCCGGCGGCCTGCGGGGCGATCCAACGCCAGCGCCAGGCCGCATCGCCGGGGCGCAGAAAGGGCGCAAGGGTCGCATCGCCGATCATCAGGGTAAGCGCGGCACCGGGGGGCGGCAGGGCACTCAACTCGACGGACTGGCCCTCGGGCAGCGCGGCCTCGGTGTCCAGTGGGTGGCCGTCGAGCAACAACTCCATCAGATGTCCTCGGGCTCCAGCCCGGCGCGGTAGTCGGCGCTGAGCCGGTTGAGCAACGCATCGCGCTGGTCGTAGAGCCGCTTGAGCGGGCGCGGCGCGGCGGTCGCGAGGGCATAGGCGGTCAGAATCGGCAGCGCCACCGTGCTGTCGAGGTAGCAGACCACCGTCCCGGGGAGTTGCTCGGGATCGACCTTGCCCCAGGTCATCGCCTCGGAGGGCGTGGCGCCGGAGAGACCACCGGTGTCGGGCCGCGCATCGGTAAACTGGATGAAGTAGTCGTGGCCCTTCTCGTCGAGGCCAAGGATCTCCTGGATCTGCGGCTCGGTCTGCAGGATGAAGTTCTTGGGCGAGCCGCCGCCGGCGATCACCACCGCGCTCTGGCCGCCGCTACGCTTGGCCGCGTAGACGATCGCCGTGGTCTCGTTGACGTCGCGCTCCACGTCGAAGCGGCAGCGGTTGCCCTCGAGGGCCAGCGCCGCGACGTTCATGCCCAGGGTGCTGTCGCCGGGACTGGAGGTATAGATCGGCACGCCGGCCTCGTAGGCCGCGGTGAGGATGCTCACATAGCCGCTGCCAAGCGCCTGCTCGCGGGCCTGTGTGTAGCGCCCGAGCTTGTAGTGCAGCTCGGCGGTACTCATACTGGCCTGAAACTCCTCGGCGCGCAGGCACTCGCGCACGAAGGCGTCGCTCTCCAGCAGCACGTCCTGGTGGAAGAGGATATCGTAGATGCGGATGATGTTGTGCTCGCGCAGCTCGATATCATTGCTGAAGGGCGTGGAGCCGAACAACTCGAAGCCCAGCGAGCGGTGCAGGTCGTGGTAGAGATTGGCCCCCGTGCTGACAATCCAGTCGACCATACCGGCGCGGATCAGCGGCACGATCGCCGCCGTGCCGAGACCGGTAGGCGTCAGCGCGCCGGAAAGCGTCAGGCCGACCGTCACGTTTGGCTGCACGATGCGACGGGCGAAGAGCTGGCATGCCTCGCGCAGCCGGGCCGCGTTGTAGGCGTACAGGTGCCGGTCCACCAGCTCGCGGATGCTCAGGTCGCCGCTGATCGGTGTTGGATCGAGTTTGATCCCGTAGCTCATCGCGTTCTCCTCTCCTTCTGTCAGCGTCACCGCCTTGCGTGACTCGCTGCGGCGAGGATGCGCCAGGAGCGCCTCATCGCCTTGCGCATCCCGGCGGCACTGGTGAGGCGGGCTGAAACCATGCCTCCCCGTGCGTCTGGCTCACCACCACTTGCGGCTCTTGAAGAACAGGCCCAGCCCCACGCCAATGCTGAGCATCAGGCCCAGGGCGAAGGGGTAGCCCCAGAGCCAGGCCAGCTCGGGCATATGCACGAAGTTCATACCGTAGATACCGGCGATCAGCGAGGAGGTCATCAAGATGATCGAAGCGAGGGTCAAGACCTTGACCAGCTGGTTGAGCTGGTTGGACTGCAGCGAGAGATAGCTGTCGAGCGCGCTGGACAGCAACTCGCGGTAGGTGTCGATGTTATCGGTAACCCGCACCAGGTGGTCGTAGACATCCTGCATATAGACGAGCTCGCTGGGCTTGAAGATCGGCGTCTCCTGGCGGAGCAGCACATTGAGTACGTCCCGTTCCGGGGCCACGACCCGGCGCAGCAGCAGCAGGTCCTTCTTCAAGCTGAAGATCTCCTCGACCGAACCCTCACGCTTGCCGCTGAAGATCATATCCTCCAGGTCCTCGATCCAGTCGATCACCTGGTCCATCAGGGTAAAGTAATCGTCAACGATGGCATCAAGCAGACTGTGCAGGATGCCGCTGATGTTATGGCCAAGCGGCATCGAGGGCAACTGCCAGCGAGCCATAGTCTCCGCCACCTGGTGGACCGAGTAGCGGCTGATGGTGACGATAAAGTTGCGGCCAACGAAGATGCTGAGCTGGCGCAGGTCAATCTGTGGCTCGCGGCGGGTAGAGTCAGCGTCGGATGCGTTTTCGAGGCGCTGCTGCAGACCGCGGGTATCGCCGCTGTAGGCCGCCGAGTAGAAGATCAGCAGGTAGTAGCCGCTGTGGCGCTCGATCTTGGGGCGTTCGTGCTCGCGCACGGCATCCTCGATCGCCAGCGGGTGGAAGCCGAACTCCTGCTGGAGGATGGCCACCTCGTGGTCATCGGGCGCTTCCAGGTCAAGCCAGATCAGCGCCTCTCCGCCATCGAGGTAGTTGCTGATCGCGTCAAGGTCGCTCACCTGGTGGAAGGCGTTGGCCTGATAGATGTGCAGTGTGTGCATAGGATTGCGCGGCTCATGCCTCCCAGACCAGCAGCGTTGCGTCTTCCACCAGATCGCCGCCCCCAAGGTAGCCGCGCAGGATACCCCGTACCGCGAAACCATTGCGCAGCTGGGTCGTCAGGGTCGGGTCGAAGAGCCGTCCGGCCACAACCTCGGCGATGTAGGCCTCCACACTCAATTGCGAGGCGTAGTGGTGGTAGCCGGGCAGCGCGCCGCCAGCGACGATGCCACGCAGGCCCAGGCGGCGAACGAGGGCCTTGCGCGTATCGTAGAGCATGCTGGAGATGCGCCGCCCGCGGTAGTCGGGGTGGACACTCATATCCGCCCCGTAGAGCCACTCGCCAGCGGGGTCGTGGGTGGTGAACCGGTTGGCCCCGGTGATCTCGCGGTAGGTATGGGGCGCAAAGGCGCGGGCGGCGCTGAGGCGCAGGGTACTGCTCTGAGCGACAACGCGCGCGCCGTCGAGGGCCACATGCTGGCCCTCGGGAAAGACCTGCAGATGGGCGGCAAAATCAGCTTCGTTCATCCAGTCCTCAGGTGGAACGCTGGGGAAACAGAGGCGCTGGTGCGCGGCAAGCTGCGCGAAGTGCTCGGGGCGGGTGATGGATAGCTGGATCATAGCCGTATGCGCGGTCGTTTACAACTGGCCGCCGAGCAGGCGGCGCAGCAGAAAGAACAGGGGCAGTGTCGGCACCAGGGCCACCAGCACGCTCGGCAGCAGCACCACCGTAGCGTAGCTCGACCAGGGAATCGGAGCGCGCTGGGTCAGCAGCGCCAGCACAAGCTCATAGATCAGCGTGCCGAGCAGCACGGCGAGCAGCGGCACTGCCGGGCGCTCAACGCGCAGGCGCCGGCTGAGTGCGGCGACCAGGAGCGCGGCCAGCAGCAAGGCCAGGGCGTGGGCGCCGAGCGGGGTTGCGGCAAGCACATCGAGGGCCAGCCCGCCATAGAGCGCCCAGCGTAGCGCGCGCCCGAGGCCGAGATCGGGAAAGGCCGCGCCCACGCCAAGCAGCGTCCGGCAGATCACCAGCACCGGCACCAGCGGCACGGCAAAACCAAGCGGCGTGGTCAGCAGCGTCACCTGGATCAAGGCCAGCGCGACCAGGGCCAGGATGCGCCCCAACTCGTGGGCCAGGGCTTCTTCTAATCGTCTTGGCTGAGGATCACCCACACGTAGCGTACCTGGTCGGGATCGACATAGGGGCGCAGTTCGGCAAGCTGGTACTGCTCGGCGACGCGCACCTGTTCTACACTGCCGATCGGGATATCCGGAGGGATGGCCGCCAGGTCGAAGGGCAGGTTGAGTGCGGCGGTGAGCCCGGCGGTCACCACAGGGTCGCCAGGGGCGATGGGCAGCGAGCGTGCGATCTGGCCGAGTTGCAGGCGCGAGCCCCGCTGCCACTGACCCTGGACCAGGCCAACCTCGGCGCGCCCCTGGTGCATAACCCGGCCGCTGACCTGACTGGCGATATCGGTGATCAGCAGCACCTCGGCGGCGTGGGGTCCGGCAGCTTCGACGATACCGACCAGGGCGGCGGGGGCGCCCGGCAACTGGCCAATCACGGCCATACCGGGCCGGACACCCTCGCGGCTGCCGCGGGCAATCGTAAGCACCCGGCGCCCGCCATCGGGCGAGCGCACCGTCACCTCGGCGCCGAGCAGCGTCCATGGTTGGGCCCGCTGGATGGCGAGTTGCTGGCGCAGGAACTCATTCTCGACCCGGGCCTGTTCGAGGCGGATGAGCTGGTTGCGCAACTCGCCATTCTCCCGTTCAAGGGCGGCGATGCGCGCCTCGAGGGCTGGGGTGCCGTGCGGCGCCGCAGCCAGCTCACCGGCCCCATCGCGCAGGGCGGTGAGCCGCTGGGCGACTGGCGCGATCAGCTGCTGCAGGGAATGGCGGGCCGGGGTGATCACCCCCTGGCGGTCCAGGAAGACCAGCAGCGCCGCGAGCAAGCAGAGGACAAGCGCCAGCACAAAGGGCCGCCCGGAGGCGGGCACAGCCGAGCGCTCGCGGCGCAGCTTGATGGGGCGTTCATCGAGAAAATCGCGCACGATTTTACAACCTGGGGCGGCGGGTCGTCTGGCTGCGGACGAGAATATCCTGGTAGACCTTATTCTGGCCGAAGTTCTCCACCATCTTGCCTGCGCCGCGGGCGACACAGGAGAGCGGATCTTCAGCGATATGCACGGGCATTTTCGTCTCGGCGGCGATGCGCTTATCAAGGCCGTGCAGGAGCGAGCCGCCACCGGCGAGCGTAATGCCGTGCTCCATGACATCGGCGACCAGTTCGGGGGGCGTCTCTTCGAGGGCCAGACGCACCTCCTGGACGATCGCATTGACCGGGCCAGCGATACCCTCACGGATCTCGACCGAGCTCACTTCGACCGCTTTAGGCAGGCCGGTGAGCAGATCGCGCCCACGGAGCACGACCTTGATCTCCTCTTCCAGCGGGTAGGCCGAGCCGGCGGCGATCTTGGCGCGCTCGGCCATCCGCTCGCCGATCAGCAGATTGTACTCGCGGCGGGCGAACTGAATGATCGCCTCATCGATCTCATCGCCGGCGGTGCGGATCGAGTGGTTGATCACGATACCGCCGAGCGAGATCACCGCCACCTCGGTGGTACCGCCGCCGATATCGACGATCATGCTGCCGATCGGCTCATCGACCGGCAGGCCAGCCCCGATCGCGGCGGCCATCGGCTCCTCGACGACATAGGCCTCACGGGCCTTGGCGTTCAGCGTGGCGTCCCGGGCGGCCCGCTTCTCCACCTCCGTCACCCCGGAGGGCACGCCAACCACCACGCGCGGCCGCGGGTCCAGCAGGCGCATTGCCGAGTGCGCGTGGGCCTTCTTGATGAAGTAGGCCAGCATCTTCTCGACCACATCGAAGTCGGCGATCACACCGTCTTTCAGCGGGCGCACGGCGATGATGTTGGCAGGGGTTTTACCGACCATCGCCTTGGCCTCGGCGCCCACAGCGTGGACCTGCTTGGTCTTGGCGTCGATCGCAACCACCGAGGGCTCACTGATCACGATGCCCTTGCCGCGGACATGGACAAGCGTATTGGCCGTGCCCAGGTCGATGCCCAGGTCGCGGCTGAAGGCGCCAAAGAGCGAGTTTATCGGATTAAAGCCCACAGTCTGCTCCAGCGTCGGGCCGGTGACGGCAACGTGCTGCCCAATCAACCACGGCGACGGGCTCATTATAGCATGAGCCAGCCGCGCCTTCGGCGCCGGGGCACCACCCCGCTGGGCGATTTGCGCGTCCTGCAGCCCGATGCTATAATTACAGGAGCTTTTTCCTGGCGCGCGAGCAGGGAGGCATGGTCCTCTCTGTTTGTTGTTGCGTTGAATGGAGTGGTATGGACGCTAAGATGATCGTTTTTGGCGAAACCGCGCTCGACCGGCTCCTGCAGTGGCTACGGGCGAGCGGCGAGCCGAAAGACATGACGGAACTGTTACGACAGTATCTGGAGATTCTGGCCAGGGCGGTGAGGGAGGAGAACGAATGACCGCTGCGCCGACGACGGGCACCGACCAGCAGGCGCTGGCCGAAGAGATTTACCGACTTATGGTGGGGCAGGGCGCCATGTTCGCCCTCGACACGCCGATCCGCCAGAGCCTGGCCAACCTCGCCGAGTACCTGGCGCGCCGCGAGCGGCGTGACCCGGCGGAGATGACGGCGCACATCGACCAGGCGCTCAGTGCCGACGCGCGCTTCACGCGCGAGGTCGTGGGGGGTGAGGTGCGCTTCGTCACGACGCGCCAGGGCGCCTACGTGCCGCGCGATCAGGTTGATAGCCATAGCTTCAAGCAGCGCCTGCACGATCCGGAGCATCCACTGCCGATCGATGATATCAGTGTGGTTGTTTCCACCTCGCGCCCGGCGATCACCACGGTGGAACCGGTCTACATCTCTGACTACTGGCAGATGCAGGTGACGCCGGCAGTGGAGCATGCCGCGCCGGTCGAGGAAGCCGCGGTCACCGAGGCACCAGCACCGGTCGAGGAAGTGGTTGCCGAGCCATGGGTGGCAGCCGCCGAGGCGCCAGCCCCGGTTGAGCTTGAAGCAGTCGCGGTTGCCCCGGTCGCGCCCGAACCCGTCGCCGTTGCACCGGTCGAAGAGGCTGTCGTCGCCCCGGTCGCCGCTCCGCCGCGCGAGGAGCCCCCTCCCGCACCCGTGGCGCCGCCGCCGCCGCCGGTCGTGCCTGCGCCGCGCCCCGCCGGGCCGCCGCGCAGTACGATCTTTACCCTGGAGGACGGGACGGCGATCGATCTGCGCCGGCCAGTCGATGAACTGATGGCCGAATATGGCGATCGGCTCGCCCAACTGCTCGCTGATCGCCTGGAGCACGACCCACTGCGGCGCATCGTCAGCTTTGGGCGCAAGTACTACCCCGAGGCCAGCGTGGCCAGCCTCGGTAAGAACGATCTGCGCAAGATCCGCGACTACATCCTGGAGCGCGGCGAGCCGCTGCTCGACACCGAACTGATCGCCGACCTGTACTACCACAACCCGCGCCAGCAGGACTACGAGGGCTTCCGCTTCTCGCTGAACTACCGCCTGCACCGCGAGAAGGACTTCGAGTTCGTTGGGGTCGAGGGGGCCTATCTCTGGGCCACCAGGGGCCTGCCGACGATCGGCGGTAAGCGGGTGAAGGCCGCCGAAATGGGCCAGATCACCGCCTATCTGGTCGAGGGCTACGACGATAGCCTGGAACTGCAGAGCATTGAGGCCATCCAGCAGAGTGGTAGCGTCACACGGATGCTGACCTTCTTCGAGTGGGAGTATGGCGTGCTGCCCCTCGATGCCGGCCTTGCAGCCCTGCTGCCCGGGCCGCTGCTCCCCGAACAGCGCAGTGCGGTGCTGCGCTTCGAGTCACCCCAGCACTATACGAACTACCTGGTCGAAGTGCGCTACCCCGCCGGCAACCGCGGCGGCTGGCTCCAGGGGCTGGAGGAGTTCTTCCACGAGCATCTGGTGCCCGGCGCCCTGCTCACCATCAGCCGCACCGGCGAGCCGAACCTGTTCCAGGTCAGCTACGAGGAGGCGCCCGAAAAGACCGAGCGCGTGCTCACCTTCGATGAGAAGAAGAACAAGCTGGCCTTCGCCAACCTCAGCTTCTACTGCGCGGTTGACGAGGACCAGTTGCCCGGCCAGAGCCGCTTCGGCCGGCTCAACCGGCTCAAGGCCTTCCCAATGGGCGAACGGCGCAAAGCCGAGATGATCCTCGAGCATGTCAGCGAGACGATTGGCGACCAGGTCGGCACGCCTGATGCACCGCGTTACGCAATTACGCTCGACGACCTGTTCGTCGCCTACAACGTGCTGCGCCCGGGCTCGCGCGCCCTGCTGCAAAGCCTGCTGGAGCACAGTCCGGACTTCAGCGCCGACGAGGAAACACCTGGCCGCTACTTCTACACCCCCGCCCCGAGCGAAACGGAGGAGGTGGAGGAAGAGGAGCCCGGCGAGACGGTGGAGGAGATCCAGCCGACCCGCCGCCGCTACGGCGCGCGCTACGATGAGGATGAGTAGGCGCTGAAAGGATCGGGGATGCGCTTCGAAGAGCAACTGGCCCGCCTGGGCGATCTGGAGCACCCGCCGGCCCACGCCGAACTGCGGGCGCTCTCGGATCTCGGCCCCGAGACGCTTAAGGTCTTCTGGGCAGCCTGGCGCCAGTTTCCCGCCGAGCGCCGGCTGGACATCCTCCGCGAGCTCGATGAACTCGCGGAGGACAACCTCGATCTCGACTTCCGGCCCGTCTTCCGCACCTGCCTGAGCGATGCCGACCCGGAGGTGCGGGCGGCTGCGATCAGCGGGCTCTGGGAGGACGAGAGCGAGCCGACGATGGACCGGCTGATCGCCATGCTCGACGACGACGCAGGCGTGGCCCGCGCCGCGGCAACGCTGGCGCTTGCCCGCTTCGCCTACCGCTGCCAGGTGGGCGAATTGCCGCCCGCCAGCGGGACACGCCTGCACGCCGCGCTGCTGCGCATCGCAACCGACCCCGAACAGCCACTCGAGGTACGCCGGCGGGCGGTTGAGGCCCTGGGCTACTTCGCCGGCTCGAAGGAGGCACAGGCCGAGATCGGCCGGGCCTATGCCCATAGCGAACTGGCCATGCGCGAGAGCGCGCTACTCGCGATGGGCCGCTCGATGCGCCCGACCTGGTATCCGTACATCGAGCGCGAGCTGAAAAGTCCCTCGCCCGCCCTGCGCTACGAGGCGGCGCGCGCAGTTGGCGAACTCGGCGAAGAGGGGCGCCAGCTGCTGCCGGCGCTGCTGTCGCTCGTCGACGATGACGATAGCGAGATCGCCCTGGCGGCTATCTGGGCGCTGGGCCAGGTGGGCGGCCCAAGCGCCAGGCGCGTGCTCGAACGGCTCGCCCGCTCCAAGGACGATTCGCGCCGCCAGGCTGCCGACGAGGCGCTCGACGAACTGGCCCTCGACGAGCTGTAGCCCCGCCGGCGGCCGTCTGGCGCGGCACCCGGGGCAACCTGGGCCATGAGAGCCTATGCCCTTCCACGACCACCAGCTGGCGCACCTCACCACCACCTATCAGCATATCTACCTCTCGCCACACCTCGATGACGCTGCCCTCTCCTGTGGGGGTAGCATCGCCCGCTTCGCCAGCGCCGGCGCGCCCGTGCTGGTCGTCAACATCTGTAGTGGCACCCTGCCGCCCAATGCCCACCTGAGCCCCTTCGCCCACCTCCTGCACGATCGCTGGGGCCTGCCGGCCGCCGAGGCCGTTGCCCGGCGCCTGCACGAGGATGCTGTGGCGCTGCAAACCCTGGGCGCCGATCGAATCCAGCTCGATCTGCTGGACGCGATCTACCGCATGCCGGAGCACTATGGCGACGATGCAACCCTCTTCGGCGTGGTAGCGGACGACGACCCGCTCGCCGCCCAGCTGAGCGACTATCTCGCTGCGCTGGCGGTCCGCTGCCCTGAAGCGGTCTTCTATG
This sequence comes from Chloroflexaceae bacterium, assembly GCA_034432515.1. GTDB lineage: Bacteria > Chloroflexota > Chloroflexia > Chloroflexales > Chloroflexaceae > JACAEO01. Next base: position 12,573 of record DAOUBZ010000591.1, read on the forward strand.
CCCCGCTGGGTGTGGGGCACCACGTCGACCACCAGGCCGTCCACGCTGCCGCCAGCACGCTGTACCAGCACGGGGCACGGGTAGCCTTCTATGAGGACTTCCCCTACGTGGCGCGGGCGGGGGCGCTTGCGCAGCGCCTTGACGAACTGGGCGGGCAAGCGTTGTTCACACCCGTGGTGACGGCGATCGATGACACGCTGGCCCGCAAGATCGGCGCCATCGAGGCCTATGCCAGCCAGCTCGGTGTCCTCTTCGGCGACCGGCTAGCGATGGCGCAGGCGGTACAGGCCTACGCAGCAACCGTGCCCCCAGACACAGGTACCTACGGGGAGCGGATCTGGACCCGCTAGAAAAACAGGGCGTACACCCCACGAGCTTGAGCCCTGCCTATACCGCCAGTCGCCGTCTGCGCAGCCCCGCGTTCGCGGGTAGACGACCAGACTCTCAGCCCGGACGGCATCCCCTTCACGGCTGCTTGCCTTTCGGCGCGGAAGCCCAGCCACTTGCGCGCCGGGAGGAAGCGCCCCGCTTCAGCAGCGTTCGCTCATCAGGTTGCACGAAACCGACGCTTGGGTAGCTGGCGCCCGGCCACGCCATGCTGATCTGTCCGCCCCAAAACCCGGAGGGCGAGGGCGATGCGCCATGCACGCTGGATGAAGGCCGGCACTTGCCGCCATCCACAGGCGCGCAGGGGCGCCCACCCCGCCTGGCCAAACCGAACCAGTACCGCGATTGACATCGTGAGTTCGCGGGCGTATCTTGAGCATAGGAGCCGGGAGGGTGCAGGCAGCAGGGGCCGGTGATGCCCCTCGCACAGAAGGGGCTGCCGATGGGCATTGCAGCCGATATCACGATCATACTCGTTGCGGCGCTGGTCGGTGGTTTTGTGGCCCGCCGCCTGGGCCAGCCGCTGATCCTGGGCTATATCATCGCGGGCGTGGTCGTTGGCCCCTACACCGCCGGCCCCAGGGTCAGCGATGTGCACGATATCGAACTGCTCGCCGAGATCGGTGTGGCGCTGCTGCTCTTTGCGCTGGGTGTTGAGTTTAACCTCCGCAAGCTCGCCCGCGTGAAGTGGGTCGCCTTCTTCGGCACCGGGCTGCAGATGCTGCTGACCATGGCCCTCGGCTTCCTGCTCGGGCGCCTCCTGGGCTGGGAGCCGTATCCCGCGCTCTGGCTCGGCGCCCTGGTCTCGCTCTCCTCGACGATGGTCATCCTGAAGACGCTCATGGCGCGTGGTAGCCTGGGCAACCTGGCCAGCCGGGTGATGATCGGTATGCTGATCGTGCAGGACCTGGCCGTGGTCCCGCTGATGATCATTCTGCCCGAGCTCGCCAACCTCGGCGAAGGCCTGGCCCAGCTGGGGCTCGCCGTGCTGCGCGCCGGGCTCATCCTGGTCGCGATGGTCTTCGTCGGCACGCGCGTGATCCCCTTCCTGCTCAAGCGGATCGCCGCCTGGAAGTCGCGTGAACTGTTCCTGGTGGCGGTGATGGCCCTGGGCCTTGGCATTGGCTACGCGACCTACCTGGCCGGGCTTTCCTTTGCCTTTGGCGCCTTTATCACCGGCATCGTGCTGAGTGAGTCCGACTATAGCCACCAGGCCCTGAGCGATATCATTCCGCTGCGTGATGTTTTCGGCATGCTCTTTTTCGTCTCGGTAGGCATGCTGATCGACCCGCGCTTCCTGGTGAGCAACTGGGTTGCGATCCTGGTGCTGATCCTCGCCGTCAGCATGGGCAAGATCCTGATCTTCGCCGGCGTGGTGCGCGGCTTTGGCTACCGTGGCGAGGTGCCGCTGGCCGTCGGCTTCGGGCTCTTTCAGATCGGCGAGTTCGCCTTTGTGCTGGCGCGGGTGGGCCTGGATGTGGGCGCCCTGACGGCCGCCCAGTCCAACCTGGTGCTGGCCGCCACGGTGGTGACCATGGTGCTGACGCCGTTTGTGAGCCGGCTCAGCACCCCGACCTACGCCTGGATCCGCCGCTCGCAGGGCAAGTCGCCCAGCCCGGTGCTGCCTATGGTCAGCGAGCCGCTCCGTGGCCATACGATCATCGCCGGCTACGGGCGGGTCGGGCGCTACACCGCCAACCTGCTCTGCCGGCTGGGCCATCCCTACGTGGTGATCGAGCGCGACCAGCACCGCATGGACGAGCTCAAGGCCGGCGGCGCGCCGGTGATCTACGGTGACGCCGCCAGTCCCACCGTGCTTGAGGCGGCGGGCATCCACGAAGCGCGCCTGCTGCTGGTGGCCGTCTCCTCCGCGATCGATGTGGAGACAATCGTGCGCCAGGCCCGTAGCCTGAACCCACGCCTGCACATCGTTGCGCGGGCCACCCGGCTTGGCCAGCTTGAGGTGCTGCGCCAGCTGGGCATCCACGAGGTCGTGCAGCCCGAGTTCGAGGCGGGCCTGGAGATGGTGCGCCAGGCGCTGATCCACTTCGACGTGCCCACCGCGGAGATCGAGCGGCTCAGCGATACCGTGCGCTCCGAATACTACCGGCCGATCGAGGCGCTGAACACCGATACGCTGACCCTGCGCCAGCTGCGCCGCGCCCGGCGTAGCCTGGAGATCGTCTGGTACACCCTGGGTGAGCACTCGCCCCTGGCCGGCAAGAGCATTGGCGCCAGCGCCATCCGCAAGCGCACCGGAGTCTCGGTGGTGGCGATGCTGCGCGGCGAACGGGTGCTCAGCAACCCTGGCCCCGAGACGATGCTGGAGGCGGGCGACCAGATCGCGGTGCTGGCCACACCCGCGCAGCGGCTGGTCTTTCAGCACTGGATCGAGGGCAGCGCCCCCGAGCCAGCACCGGCAGCGCTGGCTGCCGCGTCGGTGGCCGCGCCGGGGAGATAGGCGGTCCCGGGCAAACGAGTTGCACCTTATCCCGGTTGGGATAGGGTGTTTTTCTATGCGCGCCGTCATCCTCGCAGGGAGTTCTTCCCTGGGAGCTGTGCACCAGCCAGTGCTATAAATGTCCAGGCCCTGTGCACCCCGCATCAAGGCTCGCAGCCGCCTTGCGGCGGCGCTCTGGCGATCCGCAGGCTCCCGCTGAAGCGAGTTGGAGGTCTATGTCTACCATTGAACTTGACCAGCCCCTGCGTCTGCAGGACCCGGCCGCGCCGTTCGTTGCCGCCCCGCCCGTCGCGCCGGTGAGCATCCCCTATCGTCACCTGGCCGACATGGTTGACCGGACCTGTGAGCGCTACGCGCATCAGCATGCCTTCACCGCGGTGCTGCCCAACGGCATGTTCGGCAACCTGAGCTTCGCCCAGCTTCAGCGCGATGCTGACCGCTTTGCCGTGTTTCTGCGCGAGGAGTTGGGGCTGGCCCCGGGTGACCGGGTTGCGCTCCAGCTGCCCAACAGCCTGGCGTACCCGATCTGCGCCTTCGGCGTACTCAAGGCCGGTTGTGTGCTGGTCAATACCAACCCGCTCTATACCCCTGCGGAGATGGTGCACCAGTTTAACGACAGCGGCGCGCGGGCACTGGTGATTGTCGATCTCTTCGGCGACAAGATCGCGCCGGTGCTGGAGCAGACCGGGATCGAACACGTGATCCTGGTGCGCCTGACCGACCGCTTCCCGCGCCTGCCGGGTTTTGTCGCCTACAACGTGATCAAGTACTGGAACCGGCTGATCCCGGCCTGCAGCGCGCCGACGATCGCGTTTGGCGCGGCGCTGGCCCGCGGTGGCCACCTGCTCCACGAGCGCAAGGTGCAGGTTGCCGACTATACCGCCACGACCAGCCTGAACGACCTGGCCGTGCTCCAGTACACCGGTGGCACCACCGGCGTGAGCAAAGGGGCGATGCTCTCCCATGGCAATCTGCTGGCCAACATGGTGCAGATCGAGGACCGGGTCGCCGGCAACGTGACCCACGGCAAAGAGTGCGCCCTGGCGGTGCTGCCGCTCTATCACATCTTTGCCTTCACCGCCAACCTGCTCTACTTCTTCAACGCCGGGGCGCGCAATATCCTGGTGGCCAACCCGCGTCCGCTTTCTAACCTCCAGCGGGCGATTGAGAACTACCCGATCTCCTGGATCCCTGGCGTGAATACGCTCTTCAATGGCCTGCTCAACGAAGAGTGGTTCGTCGACTACCCGCCGCCGAAGCTGCGGGGCAGCATCGCCGGGGGCACGGCGCTGCATGGCTCCGTCGCCGAGCGCTGGCAGCAGGTGACCGGCACGCCGGTGATCGAGGGCTACGGCCTCACCGAGAGCTCACCGGTGGTCACCCTCAACCCCCTGGACGCGAGCCGCCCCGGCAGCATCGGCCCGGCGCTGGCTGGCACCGAGGTGCGCCTGCTCAACGACCACGGTGAGCCGGCCGCCCCCGGTGAGCCCGGCGAACTGGCGGTCCGTGGCCCCCAGGTGATGCAGGGCTACTGGGAGCGCCCCGCCGAGACGGCGAAAGCGATTAAGGACGGCTGGCTGCTCACCGGCGATATTGCCGCGATCGATGACGATGGCTACTTGCGCATCGTCGATCGCAAGAAGGATCTGATTATCGTGAGCGGCTTCAATGTCTACCCGAATGAAGTAGAGGACTGCATCGCCGGCTGCCCGGGTGTCGCCGAGGTGGCGGTGATCGGTTTGCCTGACGCGAAGAGCGGCGAGCAGGTGAAGGCCTATGTGGTGGCGAAGCCCGGCGCGGGCCTCACTCCCGAGCAGGTGCGCGTCCACTGCAAGCAGTACCTCGCGCCCTACAAGGTGCCGAAGGCGGTCGAACTGCGGGCCGAGTTGCCGAAGAGCGCGGTGGGCAAGGTACTGCGCCGCGAGTTGCGGGCCGAGGCCGCGCGCGCGGCCGGGCAGGGGGAGGCAGCCCATGGTTAGCCAGACTGAGCAGTTGCTGCTGGCGCTGATGATCGGGGTGATCATGCTCGGCATGGGTGCCTCGCTCACCTGGCGCGATTTCTTCCGCGCTTTCAAGCGCCCCCACGCCATCCTGATCGGCTTTGCCTCGCAGTACCTGATCATGCCCTTCATTGGCTTCAGCCTGGCGGTGGCCCTGCAGCTGCCGCCAGCGATCGCCATCGGCCTGATCATCATCTCCTGCATGCCCGGCGGCTCCACCTCGAATATCTTCACCTACTTCTCCAAAGGCGACCTGGCACTCAGCGTCACCATGACCACCTTCTCGACCCTCGGCGCGTTCATCATGGCCCCACTGTGGATCTTCCTCTACGGCAGCCGGTTTATGACCAATGAGATCAGTGTCGGCATGGGAAGCGTGATCGTCGGCCTGGTGGTGATGCTCATCCCGGTCTTGATCGGTATGGTTATCCGCCGGCGCAATGCCAATGTTGGTGCCATCCTCGAACTGATCGGCGGCATCCTGGGTGTGGTGATCATCCTGGCGCTGATCGCGCTGTGGGTGCCGCGCAACGCCCCGCTGCTCGCCACCACGCCCTGGCAGGTCTACGCCGCCGCGGTTGGCGTCGGGCTGATCGGCTTCCTCTTCGGCTTCCTGGTCAGCCAGGCAGCCCGGCTGGGCTTCCGCCGCGCCTCCACCGTGGCCCTGGAGACGGGCGTCCAGAATGGTCCGCTGGCGCTCTCGATCGTGCTGCTCAGCTTCCAGGGCGACCTGGCCAACCAGATCGTGCTGATCCCGGTGCTCTACTCGCTGTTCATCGTCATCACGTCCTCGCTGGTGACGCTCTTCTTCCGGCGCCAGAATGAGCTGCGCCAGCAGCACGCCGTGGCGTTGCTCTAGGGGTCGCCTGCGGCGGTGGGGGCGGAGGTGGCGCCGCCACAACCACCGAACGACCCGGGGTGCGCGGCTGGCCCCACACCCTCA